>MNWR01000092.1 GCA_001872725.1 Proteobacteria bacterium CG1_02_64_396
AATCGAGGCCAAATTTTCACGGTTTTGAGGATCATAGTGGTGGCTATGTGACGAAAAACCGGGGAAATTTGGACCGATTACCCGCCGGCGCACGACTGCATGGATGCAGGAGCAATTGCCGAGTAGGACGATCTCAAGTCCGACAGACTCCTAGGGGATCGGTGGTGCCGAGCAGCCACCCTTCGGGCATGTATTGGTCGCCAACATGTCGGGCCTCAGCACCACTGCCGCGACAGGTATCGGTCAGGCGACCACGAGGTAGGTAAACGCTGCGTTCATTCCTGACGATGTCACCTCGGCCAAGGCACCCTGGGGCGTTTTGCGGATGGTGCTGGTCCTCCCCTGTGGGGTGGTGACGGTGGTGGTTAGGGTGGCGGCGTCATAGGTGGAGGTGGTGACCCGACCGTTTTGATTCACGGCGCCCGTTTGGGTGAGCAGGCTCAGGGGTCGGCGGCGCTTGCCAGGGAGATCGTGTGGGTGGCCTGGGCCGCATAAGTCAGCCCCGAGAGCAGAACGACGGATTGCGCCGCGGTCATCGGGGCCTGCTGGCCGAAACGGGGATCAGGGCGGGGGAGTGGCATATCAAGACCCCGTTCTCTTGATATGGGGTGGTGGTTTTCGACATGAGGGGCCCCTACGGTTTGGCGGCGATGGCGTAGACGTGGTTGAGCGGGTGTTGATCCAGTTCCAGATGCAGCACTTCAAGCCCTCGCCCCCACAGAAGTTCAAGGTTTTGCCGGATCCCGATGGAGCTGTAATAAAAAGTGTCGTCGTGCCAGCGGTCGGTGTGTTCGCCGCTGGCGTTGCCGAAGGTGTAGATCAAAACCCCCTGCGGGCGGAGCCAATCGCACAGTTGGGTCAGCACCCGGGGATGTAGGGCCAGGGGCAGATGGAAGAGGCTGTCCCAGGCCACGATCAGATCGAATGGCTCATCGTTCTGCCAAGTGGCGATGTCGTGGTGGAAAAACCGGTGTTCGGGATGGGCCGCCCGCGCCAGATCCACCATCGCCCGCGACACGTCGACCCCCGTCACCGCAAACCCACGATCTTGCAGCAGCCGGATCACCCGCCCCCCCGCGCCGCAACCCACATCGAGCGCCTTGCCCCCCGTCGGCGCGAAACCCAGCGCCTGCTCGATCTGGGCAAGGCCGTAGTCGGAGCCGTCATGCCGGTCGCGCCACCAGTCGGCGATCTTGTCGTACTTGGTTCCAAGAACAGTGGGATCCATCGCACCCCTCCATTGCCACAAACATCCGCCTCAAAACAGCGACGGCCCGGACGGCAGATATTGCTCCAACGCCCCGAAAGGAGCCGAGGTCATGAACTGGGCGTGGGCGACGAGCTTGAGCCCCGCCGCCATCGCCAGCGTCTGCGCCGCGCGGTTGCACCCCGGCACCGCCAGCCGCACCTCGCCCCCCGCCCCCGCCGCCTCGCGCAGCGCCAGGGCGAGCACCGCGGGGCCGTCCGCGGGGGCGCGCCAGGCCACCGGACCGACCGTCCCCAACCGGTGGCGAAAATAGCCGATTTCCTCCCCGCCGCGCACGACGGCCCGTCCCATCAGCCCCCCCTCCTCCCAAAAACGGTGATCGACCATCCGTCCGGCGCCCCGCACCTGCCGGTCGAGCGCCTGCGCGACCGACGTTTCGAGGGGGACGGTTGTGGTGTCCGACGCCGCTTCGGGGAGCGATTTTGGGATCCCCTCGAATTGCAGAATCGGGCCGCCCGGCCACATCCCCAGCTTCAGGTAGGCCGCCATGGCGCTCGGGTCGATGGAGGACCAGGTGAAAAACCGCTCGGCCCCCCGCGCCGCCCCCTCCCTGTGCACCCGGCGCAGCAGCGGCATCCCGATCCCCTCCCGCTGCCGGGCGGGCAAGACCCAAAAGGCGCTCAGGAACCACAGCCGATCCCGCACCACCGCCCCGGCGATCCCGACGATCTCCCCCTCGATTTCGGCCACCTGGAAGATCCCGGTTTCGAGCACGTGGAGGTACCCCCGCTCCACCGCAGCGCGGGGGGGGATCGGGGTGGCGACGCCGTGGCGGTCGAACATGTCGGCCACCGCCTCCAGGAAAACCCCAGCCAGGGCGGGGATATCCTCGGGACGGGCATCCCGATAACCGATTGCGCTCATTGGATTTTCCTCACGGTGTGGTTGCCGTAGTCGCTCACAAAAAGGGCGCCGCCCAGACTCACCACCCCCGACGGATCGGTGAAGCGGGCCGCAGCGCCGCCCCCGTCGCTGGATCCCGCCATCCCCGCCGAACCGGCCAGGGTGGCGACCGCTCCGGTCACCGGATCGACGGTTCGGATCAACCGGTTGAGCGGTCGGTCACGTACAGGGTCGATCCGTCGCCGGCGATCCCCTGCGGATTGGCAAACCTGGCGGCGGCGCCGATCCCGTCGCTGGCCCCCCCCTGACCCGTCGTTCCGGCCAGGGTGGTCACCGTTTGGGGGGTAATCAGAATCTGGCGGATCGTGTTGTTGCCGCTGTCGGCCACGAACAACGAGGCGCCGTCGCAGGCGATGCCGTAGGGGCCGTTGAAGGTCGCAGCCGTGCCGACGCCGTCGTCGCTCCCCCACACCCCCGCGCTCCCCGCCAGGGTGGTGACCGCGCCGGTGATCGGGTCGATGCGGCGGATGGTGCTGTTGCCGTAATCGCTGACGTACAGGTCGATCCCGTCGGTCGTGATGCCGTAGGGGTTGTTGAAGCGGGCCGCCGCGCCGACCCCGTCGCCCGATCCCGACAATCCCGCCGTGCCCGCTAGGGTGGTCACCCGGGTCGTGGCCAGATCGATCTTGCGAATGGTGTGGTTGGCGTAGTCGGCCACATACAGGCTGGCTCCGTCGCAGACGATGCCACTGGGACCGTTGAAACTCGCCGCTGCCCCGATGCCATCCGCGCCGCCCCAGGTGCCAGGGCTCCCTGCCAGGGTGGTCACCATGCCGTTGGCGGGATCGATTCTGCGAATGGTGCTGTTGCCGAAATCGGCCACATACAGGTAGGTGCCGTTGCCGGTCAGACTGTAGGGGCCGTTGAACTGAGCCAGGGGACCGGCATTGTCGACCGCGCCGCCGATTCCGGCGGTTCCAGCCACGGTGGTCACCGCCCCGGCAAGGCTCAGGGAGGCCCCGATGATACCGCCCCCCACCAGCCCGGTACGCACCACCCGCGCCCGGATTTCGAGGGGAACTCCACCCAAGGGGGGGGCGGCGGCGAAGTTGTAGGCGGCCACGACGAGGGCATTCACCCCGGCCGGATCGAGCGGCGGCAGGGGAACGGTCGTCCCTGTACCGGTAGACACCGCAATTGCACCACCGCTCGCGCCGATCCCGTCGAGTTTGCCATCGGCCAGATCGTCGCTCAGAGCGACGTTCACCGCGAAGGGATCGGCGCCACCGAGCCCCGCCACCGTCAAGGCCGGGTCCCGACCGAGCAGCGCCAGCCCCCCGAGTAGGGCGGCATATTGTTTCTGAGCCGCGCTCGACCCGGCAGGCAAGTTCAGGGGATCGACCGGCTCCGTGGCAAAGGGGTCGATGCCGAAGCGGTTGCGGGTTTCGATCCGCGCCCGCGCCGCAGCGGTCGTGATCGCCATCCCCCCCGCGGCCAGACTGCGTGCTCTCAGATCGGCGGCGTGGGTCAAGGGAGTGACCGCCACCGTCAGGATAGCGTCGGCGCCGGGCAGGGTTTCGATCAAGCCGCGCAGCTCCCCACCCATGGCGACGCTGGCTCCAGTGGCCGGATCGACGTAATTCCCCCCGCTGGCGACCACCTCCAGCGGCAGGCTTGCCCCGGCGGGAATCCGCCCCACCCAGCTGCCGGAGCCGTTCGTTGCAAAGGGGCCGGCCACCGCCGCCCCCCGCGCCCCTCCGGTCTTCAAGGTGTACACGGTGACTGTCGCCCCGCCAACTGGGGTCACGACGACCGTTCCCTGGATGGTGACGGTGGGAACCGGCTTGGTGGACGAGGAGGCGACGAAGCAACCGCTCAAGGCAATGCAGACAGCGCTCCCGAACAAGAGCGATTTTATGGGAATCGAGGTATTCATCATCGGTCTCCTTGCTGGCATCACTGGGCTGTGAAGTCCCAGGTAGCGGTCAGGTCACGCCCCAGACAGCTCCAGGTCCCGGTCAGACGGGCGGCATCGGTGTGGTGGACCAACCCACTGCCGCCGGTGGAGCAGGCGGCTGTCCCCACCATGAAGAGCAGCCCCGAAGCGGGGTATGGGGTTGCCACACCACCGCAGGTCAGGTTGATGACGGCGGTCGGATCGACCTTGAGGGTGAAGTTGTGAGACAGGGTGTAGGGGGCGGTGGCCTGGCCGTTGAAAGCGGTCAACAGCGAATCGGGGTTGAGTGCGTCGCCGCTCGAAATGGCAAGCGAAAAGGTCGCCGGGGTGCAGCCGGGAACGGTCAGGGTGCCATCCAGAGTGCCGCTGCCCAGATAGCCGCCGTAGTCGATTTGGCTGTCGTACAGGCTCCAGTTCAAAGTGGCGACCGCGTCGAGATCGGAACGGAGCAGATGGACACTTCCGACATAGGTCACCGGGGTGGTGGCGGTGCTGCCGCTCCCCCCCGAAGGGTTGGCGACGGTCGTGTCGCCGCCGTTGCAGCCGGGCAGCAGCGCGACTGCCAAACCGGCAATCAGAAGGATGGGATCGATTTTCATGGCGGCTCCTTGGGCAGGCTCCTAGAACGGGGGTAAGAGGTTGACTCGCAAAGGTTTGCGACGGGGCGCAGTCTCGACACCCTCCACCGCAACCACATCGCCCAAAAGAGCCATTGCCCCCCTCGAAAAGAGCCATCACCCTTGCGTTTGTGAACGCAGTCACGCCATCCATCTCCTCCCCAGCGGTTGCCCCATGACCTTCGATCCCGCCACCCCTTTTTTGCGCGCCAAGACCCAACCTCCACGACTACGCACCGAGTTGATCCCCCGTCCTGCGCTGGAGGCACGGCTGGCCTCCGCAGTGGGGGCCACACGGCTGGTGCTGGTCTGCGCCCCGGCGGGCTACGGCAAGACCAGCCTGCTCAGTCGGGTGTTGACCGAGGGGCGGGAGGGGACGGTGCGGGGGTGGCTGTCGCTCGACGCCGAGGACGACCTGCCGAGGGTGTTGCTGGCGCTGGTCGAGGCGCTCGATCCCTTCGATCTGCCCTGGCGCATCGCCCCCGAGGCGCTGGCCCAAATGGCGGGGCGGGAGGACGGCGGGGCGCAGCGGGCCGCCGAGGTGGTGCTCGATGCCCTGGCGGGGTGCGAAGCGACCGCTGGGGTGGTGGTGTTCGAAGAGCTCCACCGCGTCGTCCATCCCCCCTTGTTTACCTGGCTGGAGCGGATGGTCGAGCGGCTCCCCCCCGGCTGGAGTTTCGTGCTCGCCACCCGTGTCGATCCCCCTCTCCCCCTGGCCCGTCTACGGGCTCAAGAGGAGCTCACCGAATTCCGGGACGAGGATCTGCGGTTTTCGAAACAGGAGGCGCTGGCCCTGGGGCAGCGGATCGGTAGCGACAATCCGGCCTTGATCGAACCGCTTTGGCAACGCACCGGGGGGTGGCCCGCCGGGCTGCGGCTGGCGCTGCAAACCGGTGATCTGGCCCATGCATCCTGGGCCACCGACCGCCACGCCTTCGACTACCTCGCCAGCGAGGTACTCGATCAAATGCCGACCGAATTGCGGATCTTCCTGCTGCGTTGTTCGGTATTGCCCGAACTGACCGCCGAGCGTTGCCAGGCGGTGAGCGGCGATCCCGAGGTGGCGGCCCGGCTCGATGAAATCGAACGGCGCCGCCTCTTCGTCGCGGTACTGGAGGGGGAGGAGCGGACCCTGCGGTTGCACGACCTCTTCCGCGATTTTTTGCAGATGCAACTGCGCCGCTGGCGGGGCGAGGAGCTGCCCGAGCTGCTGCGCCGGGCCGCCAACTGCGAGCGCGATCCGGCCCGCCGGGTCGATTGGTGGCTTCAGGCTGGCGACCTGACCGCCGCCCAACAATCGCTGGCCGAGGCGGCCCCGCTGCTGCTGCTGGCGGGGGACGATGGCCGGTTGCTTCGGTTGGTCGAGACTTTTCCCCCCGAGATCCGCAACAGCTCCCCAGTGCTGGCCTTCGTTCGGGGGATGTGGGCTTGGCCCCGTTTCAAATGGCACACGATGATCGATGCGATGGGGCAGGCGACGCAGGGGTTCTCGGCGCTGGGGATGGAGGAGCGGGCGCAACAGACCCGGGTTTTCGGCGCCCTGGGGGCCATCGCCGTCGGTCGGATCGAGCAGGCACAGGCACTGGAGCAAGAGGTCTTACAGGGACCGAGTTTCCCCGAGTTGGAGGTCATGAGCGCCCTGATGGCCTATTGGCTCGAAGGGTTGCGCGGCCCCGCCGAGGGGCCCGCCCGGCAATTGGAGCGGATGATCGACGGACTGATTCGGCTCCCTAGCCCTCAGCTTTGGCTGCGCTGCACCCCCCACTCCATCTTCATGGGCCGCCCCGGCGTCGCCTCGGCGATGGAGCGATTTGCCCGGCAGGCGGCGCTGCTGGCGGGGGAGGAGCACCCCCAATTGGCGGCGACCGCCCGCACCCTGATGGTGTGGGTTCTCTTTTGGCGGGGACGGGTCACCGAGGCGCAGCAAGCGATGCGGGCGTGTCTGAGCGACGAGCGCTGGTTTGGCCAGACGGCGCAAATGCGCATCGCCCGGGCCTCGTTCGAGTGCATCCTGCAACTGCTGCGGGGCAGCCACGAGGGGTGCCTTCAGGCGGGGATTGCTCTGGTGGCCGAGGTCGACCGAGACGAGCAGCGCAGCAAAACCGGACGGGGGGTCTACCTCTTTCAAGCGGGGAGAATCTCAGCCGCCGTCGGCGACTGGGATACGGTACGGCTTCGCCTCGACGACCTGGCGATCACCCCCACCGACACCGAGTGGCCCTACATGGCGGTGGCCCGCCCCAATCTATTGGCCCGGTTGGCGCTGCACGAGGGGGATTTTGAACGGGTGGTCGCCCTGCTCGAACCGGTGCTGGATTCCTCAGCCGCCCACGATCTGTTTTCGTGCGACGAAATGGTGCGGGCGACCCTGGCGGCGGCGCAGGTGGGTTTGGGGCGGATGGCTCAAGGCTGGAACAGCCTTGCCCCAGCGATTGCGGCGGCGCGTAGAAGCGGCGAAATCATGGGGTTGCTCATGGTGGGGAGCGAACTGCTCGAAACCCTAGCCCGGACCGACTGGGGGGCGGTCGCCCCCGAGGCCGACCGCATCTGGCTTTCGACCCTACTCAAACAAAGCCGGGCACTGCGCCAAGCCGAACCCGAAGCGCGCCCCCTCACCGACCTGGAGGCGCTTTCCCCCAGGGAGCAAGAGGTGCTGGCCCTGATCGCCGCAGGCAGCAGCAACAAACAGATCGCCCGCGACCTGGCCCTTTCGACCCATACGGTCAAGCGGCATGTCGCCAACATCCTCGACAAACTCGACCTTGCCACCCGAGGACAGGCCGCCGCATGGTGGCACAGCCATCATCCCGCCTGATCGGATCGTCCATGCCCCCTCGGCGCACCGCCTCAAAAAGTGGTCCCAAGAAAGCTGGTGCGGGTCGGCCCAAGGGCGGATGGAGGTGGTAATGCGCGACGGCACCCGCTGCGACTGCCTGACCGCGACCCACGCTGTCGAGATCGATTACGCCAAGAAGTGGGCCGAGGTGATCGGGCAGGCGTTGCACTACGGGGCGCTGACCGGCAAAGAGGCGGGGATCCTGCTGATCGTGCTCAAACCGGAGGAGGAGAAATACGTGCGCGGATCAAACACGACCGATGGGGATCAGGACCGATGGGGTCTACCATCGGATTTTCCAGCAAAGTCGGACTTGGGGTTCGGCCACGGGGTGGCCTCCTACGCGCAATGGTTCCTGCGTCGGTCCAGGCCTGACCTGCCCCCCCCATCCCGGCGTCATCCCCGCGCAGGCGGGGATCCAACGGTCGCGGGGGCGACAGCGCTGGGTGGGATGGGGTCGCTGCGGGGGCGAGGCTGCCCCGGTGAGCCCACCGTGCATTCGGGCTCCGAGTTCGGGCTCCGAACGGGACGCAATCGCGCCGAGGGCGGCGCTCCTACCACGCCGTCTCATGGCGCCTATTGTTGGTTTTTGCGAAGCGGCGCTGAAAAAGGCAGGAGACCTTTATTCAGCGTTTCTCTAAGAAGACGGTTGCATTGCTTGGTTTGGCCTGTGAGTCCCTTCGTCATCGGCACTCCAAACCTCCACCCGCCTTGCCCCCCTCGACACCCGATTCAGCCCATACACCCAAGCCTCGACCCTCCGACCCGAATCGAGCCTTACCTCCACCAACCGCCTGCCAAACAAACCCCGCCGCGATGCCACCCCGAGCGGTTCTTCGTAGTGATCGAGCAGCGGCAGCAATGCCGAGGGGCTGCGTAGACGCAGCAGCACGCCGCGCACCCGATCACCCTTGCCCCCCGAAAGAATCACGCCAGGGTAGGCCCCCAGGTCGTACAAACGCCCCCGAACGGATCCGCGCCCAACCCGGCTGCAGCCCAGCTTGACCCGGCTTTGAATCCCCGGATCGGCCCGCCCCCAGATCAGGGTGCCGTACACAAAAAGGTACCGGTTCATCGCCGCTTTAAACCCCCTCCTCCCATCCCGCCAGTTGCCGTTCCAGGGCTTGCAACCGCTCTGTCCACGGCACGATCCAGCTCTCTTCCACCAACGCCCCCAACCTGTGGGCGGTGGCGGAGTCGATGCGGGCTTCGGCCATGGGGTAGAGAACCCGATCCTCCTTGAGGATGTGTTGCCCGATCAAAAAGGTGTACTGGCGCACCGCTCGACAGAAGGCCTCGCCGCCCCCCCGCTCCCCTGCCGCGATTTGCTGGGCAGCAGCCCCCATTGCCTCAAGGTATTTTCGCCCGTTGTCATGTTCGAACAGCATCACCCCCAGCGGCCCCCCCTCGCGTGGCACCCCTGCAGCCTCCATGGCGGAGAAGAGCAGCTGTTCCTCCTTGTGGTGGTGCCAGTGGTCGGCGTATTCGACCAGCCACCCCACCCCCCGCAGCGCCGCCTGACCATCGACCGGCTCGCCCCCGCGAATGGCCACGCACCAGTGGTCGAGCACGTTGAGCATGCGCTCGATGGTGCGGTGTTCCTGTCGGAGGAGCTCGGTAAGCTTCATGGCAACCCCTTTCTGGGGTGAAAAACCCAGCCGTTCCAAAATCATCTGGTATCGACTAATTAAGGTATCGTAATACTTAAATAGAGATAGGGCCACGCAGGCTGTACAACCCACCCACGCACCAGTCAGGATGGTCAGGAACTGTCAACGTCGACCCGACTCAAGCAACACGGGACGTTGGCCCCAAGGGAACAGGAACCCACACTCGGAGCGACCATGACTGCCCTGCCGCTGGCCCAGCACCATTGCACCGCACTCCCCCCCGGCACCCCCCCTTTGAACGAAGAGGCGGCGGGGCTTTTGCTGCAACAACTCAACCACGGTTGGACCATCAAAGTCGGCCCCATACTGAACAAACGTTTCGATCTGCCCGACTTTGCCCGGGCCTTGGCCCTGACCCAAACCATCGGCGCCCTGGCCGAGTCCGAAAACCATCACCCCGAAATCTGCCTGGCCTGGGGCAAGGTTGAGGTCCGGCTGCGGACCCATTCGGTGGGGGGCTTGAGTTTGAATGACTTCATTCTTGCGGCCCGTATTGAGGAGCAACGGGGTTCGGGTTTGGGGTAAGCAGGGGTCAACGACGTTGTATCAAAAAGCGGCGTGGCGCACAGTTTGCACCACTTAAATATGCTCGGATCATGCAAATTTAGTCACCTATCGCGACAACGAGACTGAGGATGGACAAGCCCCCTTTCCCCGCGCAGATCCTCGACTCACGCAAGATGTTGACCGTCACCCTCACAGGCCTGGGGATCGCCCTGTTGGTCTGGTCGCAAGCGGTGAACTTCCTGATCTTCCACGCCCTCGTCGAATTCTTCTCGGTGGTGGTCGCCTTCACCATCGGGGTGGTCGCCTGGCAAACCCACCCCTTCACCCGCAACCACTTTCTGCTGTTTCTGGGCTGTATGTTTCCCTGGATCGGCGGCCTGGATCTGATGCACACCCTGCTCTACAAAGGGATGAATCTTCTGCCGACCGACGCCAATCCCCCCACCCAATTTTGGGTGGTGGCCCGCCTGCTTCAGGGGGTGGCGCTGCTCTGTGCCCCCGTTTACCTCACCCGAACCCTACGTCCCGTCCCGATCTTGATCGGGATCGGTACCCTCGCCGTCACCCTGTCGATCGCCATTCTCACCGGCCATTTTCCCGACGCCTACATCGAGGGGATGGGGCTGACCTCCTTCAAGGTGGGGATGGAGGTGGTGGTGATCGCCCTGCTCGTGGGGAGCCGGCTGTTCCTCATGGCCCGTCGCCGCCTGGTGGACGAACAAACGCTGACCTGGATGACCCTGGCCATCGGGTTTTCCATCGTCTCGGAGCTTGCCTTCACCTTCTACACCGACCTCTTCGGACTCTCGAACCTGATCGGCCACATCTTCAAGGTGGGCGCCTTCTGGTTCATTTTTTTAGCGCTGGTCCACACCACCCTGCACGAACCCTTCCGGCAATTGGCCCGACAGGTCTCCACCTACGACTCGATCCCCGACCCCATCGTGGTGGTCGACAAACAGGGGGTGATCCGCCAAAGCAACCGCGTTGCCGAGGCTGTGTCGGGCTCTGCCACCCTGGTCGGGGCAGCTTTGCATGAGCGGTTGCACTCCCCCTCCACCCCCATCGAGCAATGCCCGGTCTGCCGTCTGCTGGCGCTGGGGGAATCGAGCCATGGAGTGGAGCTGCACCTGCCCGAGGTGGGACGGTGGCAAATGGTGGTGGTCTCCCCCCTGTGGACCGGCACCGATCCCAGCGCCATGGTGTTGGTCGTCCACGACATCACCGCCAAAAAACGGGGGGAGTTCCGTCTGCGTCGTCTCAACCGGGCCCTTTACACCTTAATCACCTGCAACCACGCCATGATTCACGCCCACAGCGAGGAGGGTCTGTTCCAGGATGTCTGCGATCTAATCGTGCGCCGGGGGGGGTACGCCATGGCCTGGGTGGGGCTACGGGGGGATGACCCGGAGCGGCGGATCGTCCCGGTCGCCCATGCGGGAAAAGAGGATGGATTTCTCGAAACGGTCCCCTTCTTCTGGGACGGCCCCCCCGAAACCCATTGCCCGGCGACGCGGGCGCTGCGCCGGGGAAAAACCACTTATATCAACGATATCGTTCACGAAATTGTTTATCCCCGGTTGCGCGAAGAGGCGCTCAAACGGGGGTACGCATCGACCCTGGCCATCCCGCTACGCGGTGATGGGGGCCAACCCTGGGGGGTCCTGACCGTCTACGCCGACCGCCCCCACTTCTTCACCGACGACGAGCTGGTGTTGCTCGACAATCTGTCGGGCGATCTGGCCTTCGGGGTCGAATCGCTGCGTAACGAAAAGGCCCGCACTCAGGCCCAGCAAGAGCATCGCTCCAGCCTGGAACGGCTCAACCGCTCGATGGAACAAGTGGTGGAGGCGGTAGCCCGCACCATTGAAAAACGGGACCCTTACACAGCGGGGCATCAACAACGGGTCGCCACACTGGCGGTCGCCATCGCCCGCGCCATGAGCCTGCCCGAGGAGCAAATCCGGGGGATCGAACTGGGGGCCTCGATTCATGATCTGGGCAAGATCAACATCCCCACCGAAATCCTCACCCGCCCCGGCAAACTCAATCCCTACGAGATGGAGATCATCCGCACCCATTCCCAAAGCGGCTGGGAGATCATGGATGGGGTCGACCTGCCCTGGCCGGTGGCGACCATGATTTTGCAGCACCACGAACGGCTCGACGGTTCGGGCTACCCTCATGGCATTCAAGACGGGGAGATCCTGCTCGAAGCCCGGATCATCGCGGTGGCCGACGTGGTCGAGGCGATGAGCTCCCACCGCCCCTACCGAGCCCGCAATCCCCTGGATGCCGCCTTGAGCGAGATCGAAACCCACGCCGGGAGCTTTTACGACCCGGAGGTGGTACGGGCCTGTTTGCACCTGTTCCGAGAGGAGGGGTTCAACCTGGAGGGATGATCGCACGCACCGTTGAAAACCACGTCCCGAACCCGAACCAGATGAAGTAGCATCATCCGACGTACCCCCCGCCGGAGACCCCATGCCCCCCACGCACGACACCAACCTTGAACACCTGATGCAGCAGCTCCGCGACGGACGCCTGCCGGTTGAGGCGTTGCGTTCCGCTGTCACCGCCCTGCTCGACGCCCCCGACACCCCCCCAAAAACCTTGGTCCGGGTCGGCCACGACCTGCTCAACTTGGTGCAAGAGCTGGAGCTCAGTCGTCGGGGCATCGAACGGGCGCGCAGGGAGTGGACCGCAGCCATCGACGCCGTTACCGAGCCTGTGTTTTTGCACGACCGCGAATTCAACATCATCCGGGCCAACAAGGCCTACGCCGAAGCGGCCGGCCTTCCCCTGCCCGAACTCCTCGGGCGTCCCTACTACGAGGTCTTCCCTAAAAGCAAAGGGCCCACCCACCTCTGCCAAGGGGCGCTCGAAACCAAGCAGCTCGATCCAGCCCGCGAAGAGCTCCACCTGGTCGACGGCAAGGTGTTCGTCAGTCGCGACTACCCGCTGCGCGATCTGCGCGATCAATACCTGTATTCGGTCCACCTGCTCGACGACGTCACCGAGGCGCGCAGCGCCGAACAGGCGCTACGGCGCAGTGAGGCGATGCTCAACCGGGCCGAGCGCCTGGCCCATCTGGGCAGTTGGGCATTCGATCCCCGCAGCGGCAAGATGATCTGGTCGGCCGAGGTGGCCCACATCTTCGGGCTTGAGGAGCAAACCGAGTCCGGCAACTTGGAGACCCTGCTGCGGCTGGTCCACCCCGACGACCGGGAGCGGGTTGCCCAAACCCTGAAGGGGCACCTGACCGATGCGGTCGATCTCGATTTTCGCATCGCCCCCTTCGAGGATCTTGAGCTACTGATCCACGAACATGCCGAGCCGCTTGAAGGCGACGGCGCAGGGGTGGTCGGGACCTTTCAAGATGTCACCGAGAGCAGGGCCACCGAGGCGGCGCTGCTGCAACGTTCCCTCGATCTCGGGGAGCGGGTCAAAGAGCTCGACACCCTGTTCAAGCTCTCGCGGCTGATCGACGAACCGGGCATCGACGCCCCGCGGCTGTTGCAACAAACCGCCGCGTTGATTCCTGTCGGCATGCAGCACCCCGAGCGGGTTTCGGTCCTCGTCGAGTTGTCGGAACACCGCTTCCACGCCGGTTGCACCCCCTTCCTCCCCGGCCAGGCCGAAGAGCTGGCCCTGCCCATCAAAATCGAACATCGCCAAGTGGGCACCGTCGCAGTGGCGGTGCAGCGCGGGGCGGGCGAGAAGGAAACGATTCAGCCCGAAGAGCGCAATATGCTGGCCGCCATTGCCGAACGGCTGGGCCATGTGCTGGGACGCTGGCAACTGGCCCAAGCCCGACGCGAGGCGGAGCACAAGGTGCGCGACAGCAACGCCCTGCTCGAACAGGTCTTCGAAAACGTCCATCTGCTGATCGCCTACCTCGACGCCGATTTCAACTTCTTGCGGGTCAACAGCGCCTACGCCGCCATCGAGGGGCAGCTCCCCGCCTATTTCGTCGGCAAAAACCACTTTGCCCTGTACCCCAATGCCGAAAACGAGGCGATCTTCCGTCGGGTGGTGCGCAGCGGGGAGCGGTTTCAGGTACAGGCCAAACCCTTCAGCTACCCCAACCACCCCGAATGGGGAATCAGCTATTGGGATTGGACCCTGACCCCGGTGAAAAACGAGCAGGGGGTGGCGACAGGGGTGGTGCTGGCGCTGCTGGACGTCACCGAGCGCACCCGCGCCGAGGGTGAGGTCCACCGCAGCGAAACCAGCCTAAAACAGGCCCAAGCCATCGCCCATTTGGGCAATTGGGACTGGAACATCGTCAGCAACGAGCTGGCCTGGTCCGACGAGATCTACCGCATCTTTGGGCTACATCCCCAGCAGTTTGGCGCCACCTACATCGCCTTTTTAGAGAGGGTTCACCCCGACGACCGCCAGGCAGTGATCGACGCGGTGAACCACGCCGTCGCGCAGCATACCCCCTACGGCATCGTCCACCGTCTGGTTCGCCCCAACGGAGACATTCGGGTGGTTCGGGAGCAGGGGCAGGTGACCTACGGCCCAGAGGGGCAGCCGCTGCGTATGGTCGGGGTGATCCACGACATCACCCAGATCGTCCAGGCCGAGGCGATGAGCCAGCGGTTGGGCAGGATTCTCGACCACGCCCCCACCCTGGTGCTGGTCCTCGACGCCGCCACCCTGCTCATCGTTCAGGTCAACGAGGGGACGGCCCAGCGCCTGGGCTCCCCCAGTCAAAACCTGCTTGGGCACTCGGTGGCCGAGCTGCTGGGTGAGGTCGATCTGGCCCGTTTGCGGTCCGAAGGGGCGTGTCTGCGCTCGGGCGAAACAACCCAAGCGCAGTTCGACATCGAGCTGCACCCCCACCACGGCGACCCCTTTCCCGCCGAGGTGCGACTGAGTTACGCCGCCGACGAACCGACCCCCTTGCTGTTGCTCATCGCTCAGGACATCACCCAGCGCAAACAGACCGAGGCGGAGTTGCTGGCAACCCTGCGCGCCCTCAAGACGATCTCAACCTGCAACAAAACCTTGATCCACGCCGTGGACGAAACCCGGCTGCTGGGCGACATCTGCAAACTGGTGGTCGAGGTGGGGGGATACCCCATGGCATGGGTCGGACTGGCGCGGCAAGACGAACGGCGCACCGTGGATCCGGTCGCCTGGGCAAGCAACTCCGGGGAGGATGTCACCCAGGAGTTTATCGCCTCCCTCGAACCGAGCTGGTCCGTCGACACCCCCAAGGGATACGGGCCGGCCGGCCGGGCGATTCGCACCGGGGCGCCGGTGGTCCTCGATGTGACCGATCCCGACTTCGAGCCGTGGCGCGAACTGGCGACCGAGCACGGTTTCGCGTCGGCACTGGCGCTACCCCTGACTTCAGAAGGGATCCCCCTCGGCGCCCTGACCATCTACGCCGACCAGCCCCAACTTTTTACCGAGGCCGAGATCGCCATCTTGTCCGAGCTGGCCGACGACCTGGCCTTCGGCATGACCACGCTGCACACCCGCGCCGCCCGTCACCACGCCGAACATCTGGCCCACCAGCGCATGGAGCAACTGGGACGAGCGATGGAGCAGACGATTCGAGCCATTGCCCTGACCATCGAAAAACGGGATCCCTACACGGCGGGGCATCAACTACGGGTCGCCGATCTGGCTGCCCATATCGCCCAAGAGATGGGGCTTTTGCCGGAGCAGATCGAGGCGATTCATATGGGGGGGCAGATCCACGACATCGGTAAAATCTATGTCCCGGCCGAGATTCTGGGCCGCCCCGGCACGTTGACAACCAACGAAATGAACCTGATCCGAGCCCACCCCGAGATCGGCCACGAGATCGTGGCGGGGATCGAATTTCCCTGGCCGGTGGCCGACATCATTCGCTACCACCACGAGCGGCTCGACGGCTCAGGCTATCCCGACGGACTCAAGGGGGAGGCAATCCCCTTAGAGGCCAGGGTTCTGGCGGTGGCCGACGTGGTCGAGGCGATGGCCTCCCACCGCCCCTACCGACCCGGATGGGGCATCGAACCGGCGCTGGCCGAAGTCGAGGCCAACGCAGGCACCCTATACGACCGCGATGCGGTCGCCGCTTGTCTGCGTCTGTTTCGCGAAAGGGGGTATGTCATCCCTCCGCCCGAAGAGCGGGCCATCCCCAACCCTTGACCTAAGGAGACGCTGATTAAAGGCAAAACTCCGCCATTGAAGCGCCTGTAAATCCCCCCTGTCCCCCCTTGAACAGGGGGGGGAGGGACGCTCACGGGAGGCGTTCGGGTCGAGTGCATCAGCGCTTCCGAGCAGCCCAGGGATGGGCCGCCACAGTGGTGCGCAGTCGTAGGAGGCGACCTAAGTCGCCGAAGCTCTGCTTTTGGTTTTTGCGTAGCGTGCTGATTCAAGGCAGGAACCTTTAATCAGCGTTTCCCTAAGGAGTTCTCATGGCCCTGGTCGAATCGATCGACATCCCCCTCGGCACACCGATGCCCCCCTTCGATCTGCCCGACCCCAACGGCAACGTGCACACTTTGCGAGGGGCGCTCGGTCCCAAAGGGCTGTTGATCGCCTTTACCTGCAACCACTGCCCCTACGCCATTGCCGTCTGGCCCCGGCTTGTGGCGTTGGCAGCGCGGGGTCGGGCGCTGGGGATCGCCACCGTGGCGATCAATCCCAACATCCACCCTAGCTACCCCGACGACGCCCCCCCAAAAATGAAAGAGGCGGTGGCCCGTTGGGGGGTCGACTTCCCCTATCTGGTCGACGAATCCCAGACGGTGGCCCGCGCCTACAAGGCGCAGTGCACCCCCGACCTCTATCTGCTCGACGGGGGGGGCAAGCTGGCCTACCACGGCCGGATCGACGACTGCTGGCAGAACGAGGCCAAGGTAACCCGGCGCGAATTGCTGGCCGCCATCGAGGCGGTGGCGACGGGGCAAACGGTGGACTTGGAGCAGATCCCCTCGCTGGGGTGCTCGATCAAATGGAAGGGGTGAGTCCCAGTTTGGATGCGGGGGTAGGCTCGGGTACCATCGCGCCCCCTTGTCCCCCACCCCCCATCGATCTGAAATCCCATGCCTTTAGAAGCAACCGACAACTGGCTCGACCAAGCCGCCATGCGCCAGGCTTTTTCGAAGGCGGCCCCCCGCTACGAGGCTGCCGCCACCTTTCAGGCGGCGGTCGGGGCGGAGCTGGTGCAACAACTTGAGGTGATCCGCCGTTTTCAGCCCCGCCGCATCCTCGATTTGGGTTGCGGCCCCGGCAACGTGGGGCGCTTGGTCGCCAAGATGTACCCCAAGGCCGAGGTGGTGATGGCCGACATCGCCGAGGGGATGGTGGTGCAGGCCAGAAGCCACAAGCGCTGGTTGGCCAAACAACGTTTCGCCTGCGCCGACGCTCAATTGCTCCCCTTTGCGGGGCGCAGCTTCGATCTGGTGATTTCGAACCTGGCCTTGCAATGGTGTCCCGATCTGCCGCTCGCCCTGAAAGAGATTCACCGGGTGCTCGCCGGCGGCGGACTGCTGCTGGCCACCACCATGGGGGAGCGCACCCTCGAAGAGCTGCGCACCGCCGCCGCCCAGGCCGACCAAACCCTGGGGCACAATCCCGCCCCCCACACCTCCCCCTTCATCGACCTGCACCATTTCGGCGACCTGGTTTCGGTGAGTGGCTTTCGTCAGCCGGTGGCCGACTCCGACCGCTACCCCCGCCGTTTTGCCACCCTGCGCGATCTGATGGGGGAGCTCAAAGCCATCGGCGCCCACAACGCCGACCGCCGCCGCCGCCGCGGCTTGAATACCCGCCGCTGGCTGGAGGCGCTCGAATCCCATTACCCTCGCCGCGACGAGCAGGGAATCGTCGCTACCTTCGAGGTGCTGTCGGTACTGGGTTGGAAGGAGGAGGCGAGTATTGGGGGGATTCCGGTGGCGGGGGGATGAGTCCTCCATCGGGCGCAGTCCCAAAAACAAAAAGGCCGGGGAGACCCGGCCTTTTTGTTTTTGGGACTGCGCGACCTCGAAGGTTTTACCCCCGCATCGCTACCATCTCAATCTCGACCTGCGCCCCCAGAGGGAGCGCCGCCACCTGCACGGTGGACCTGGCCGGGCGGTGATCGCCCAGGGCGGATGCGTAAGCGGCGTTGACGACCGCGAAGTGAGCCAGATCGGTAACGAAGATGGTCGATTTGACCACGGCGGTGAAATCGAGCCCCGCTGCCGTCAGCACCGCCCGCAGGTTGGCCATCGCCCGCTCGGTTTGGGCTACCACGTCCCCCTCGATCATCTTGCCGGTGGCCGGATCCAGGGCGATTTGCCCCGAGGTGTAGAGCAGATTCCCGGCCCAACGGGCTTGAACATAAGGGCCGACCGCCTGGGGGGCATGAGGGGTGGCGACGATGGTTTCACTCATGGGTACTCTCCTGGATGGCGGATTGACTGGGCGATTCCAAACCACTTTTGTAAGCCTCGGCGGCGACCAGATCGTTTTGACGGTCTGGGTCCTCCTCCTCTTGCTCCTTAAACAAACGACCGATCTCCTGCACCCCCTCCAGGTAACGCAGGCGGGCGGTGAGCTCCTCGATTTGACCGGCGTCGTGCACCTGAACCGAGAAAATCAACTCGGCAATACGCCCCACCCGATTGACGGTGCGCGATTCGCGGATGTTGATCCCCAACTCGGCCACCGCGTTGGTGATCGAGGCGAGCATGCCGGGTCGGTCCTGGGCGACCAGGTGCATCCGGGCGGTGTAGACCTCCTCCCCCTTGGGGGCCCAGTTGACCTCAAGGCAGTGCACGGTGGGATCGCTCAACGCCCGCACCCGCGGGCATTCGCGGTGGTGGATCTCGACCACCAGCCGCCCCTCCTGAATCAACCCCACCAAGGGATCCCCATGGACCGGCATGCAGCAGGTCCCCAGGCGAATCAAGGCTCCATCCATGCGGGCGATCCCCAAGGGGCGGCGCACCCCCCGCTCCTTGCGGTGGGGCCACCCCTTTTCTTTGATGAGGGGGACCAAGGCATCGAGGGGGGTGACCCTTTGCAGACCGACCCGATGGCAGAGTTCGTCGACCGAAAAGCGCCAGTGGTCGCTGAGGATCTTGGACTCCTCCTCGGTCAGTTCGTCCAGGGTGTGATCGAAGCGGTGCAAGACCTGATCGAGCAATACCCGACCAATCTCGATGGCCTCCTCGTGCTCCTGCTTGCGAAACCAATAGAGGATGGCGCTGCGCGCCCGCGCCGAGACGACAAAGCGCAGCCAGCGCCGCTGCGGCTTGGCTCGGGGACCGGTGAGGATCTCGATCTGGTCGCCGCTGCTAAGTACCGTATCGAGGGGGAAGAAGCGACCGTTAATCTTGGCCCCAACGCAGGCGTGGCCCAGGTCGGTGTGGATGGCATAGGCCAGATCGACCGGGGTGGCGCCGCGCGGCAGGCTGCGCACCTCACCCTTGGGGGTGAAGACGTAGGTCTCGCCGGGGAATAGGTCGACCCGCACATGCTCGACGAACTCCTCGCTGCTCAGCGAGGTTTGCTGAAACTCCAGCAGCTGGCGAATCACCTTGTAGCCCTGGTTGACCCCATCCTGGGTCACCCCCGCCACATCTTTGTAAAGCCAGTGACTGGCCACCCCGAATTCGGCCACCCGATGCATGTCGCGCGAGCGAATTTGAATCTCGGCCTGATTGCCCAGCGGTCCGATCACTGCGGTGTGCAGCGATTGGTAGCCGTTGGGTTTGGGCAGGGCGATGTAGTCTTTGAAGCGGCCCGGAATCGGTTTGAAGGTCGTGTGGACGATCCCCAAGGCCCGGTAGCAGTCCTCCACCGAATCGACCAGCACCCGGTAGCCATAGATGTCGTGAATCGCTTGGAGGGTCATCCCCTTGTCGATCATCTTGCGGTAGATCGAATAAATCGTTTTGGTCCGTCCCGCCACCGCCGCACCGATCCCGGTGTCGTTGATCTTCTTTGAAATGATGGCGGTGACCTTGGCGATGACCTCTTCCCGCTCGGTCCGGTTGCGACCCAGGCTCTCGGCGATGCGCTGGTACTCCACCGGATTGAGGTGTTTAAAAGCCAGATCTTCGAGTTCGGAGGCGATGCGGGTCAGCCCCAGACGACGGGCGATGGGGGCGTACAGATCGAGGGTTTCGCGGCTGTTGCGGATGCGCGCCTCTTCGGAGAGGTGCTCCAAGGTGCGCATGTTATGCAGGCGGTCGAGCAGCTTGATGATGATGACCCGGATGTCCCGGCCCATCGCCATCAGAATCTTGCGGAAGTTCTCGGCCTGCTCCGCCTCGCGGGTCGAGAAGGCCAGCTGAGTCTTGGAGATCTTGGTGACCCCGGCGACCAAAAAGGCAACATCGGCGCCGAAGCTCTGCTCGATCTCCTCGCTGGTCAGACCGGTGTCCTCCACCGTGTCGTGGAGCAGACCCGCCGCGATGGTGTCGACGTCCATATGGAGGTCGGCCAGCATCGAGGCAACCTCCAGCGGGTGAATCAGATAGGGCTCGCCGGAGCGGCGCATTTGGCCGCCATGGCTGCTGGCCATGAGTACATAGGCCTGCTGCACCGGAGCCAGGTCGGCTTTGGGCTGGTAAGCCTCGATCTTTTCAAGCAATTCGTTGGCGCGAATCATGATGCGGACCGTCTCAAGCTGATCGGCTCAAACCCAGGGCCGAAGACCGCGCCCCACCCCCACGTTGCATCCCGATGGGCCGCCCGGCCCGAAACCATGGCTCGGATTCGGACCGGGCCGCACGGGATCACTCGGCGTCGTTGTCAGCCTCGGCGGGGGCGCCACCACTGAACAGGCTTTCGGCCTTCTCAAGGGCAGTCGCCTCGCGGGGCGCGCTGCTCACCGCCTTGCCGCTCATCGCACCGCGACCGGAATCCATCGGCGAGGTGCGGGGACGGGGGGGCGGGGTCAACCACAGCCTTTCTTTATCGAGCTTGCCGGTGGCGATCTCTTTCAGGCTGAGCACGGTCGATTTGTGATGCTGACGGGGGGCAACCGGATCGGCGCCACGCAGCAACTGCCGCGCCCGCGCCGAGGACTCCAGCACCAGATGGAAGCGGTTGGGCTCATGGACCAAGCAGTCTTCAACGGTAATACGGGCCATTTCGATTCTCCTCGAACAACGCAGTGCCGTGCCCCAAAAGGGACGGAAACCCCAACTTCTCGGTTATGAATTCAGTAAAAACAAACGTTTGGGCTGAACAGCGCCCTCTTGGGCCCAGGCGATCCCCAGCAACCGGTCGGGGCCGAACACCGCCACCTGACCGGTAACGCCCCCCCCTACCACCCCGGCGATTTTTATCCCCTGGGTAAAGCGGGCCGTCTGAGCGCCATCCAGGGTACACGAAGGAAGAAGGGCGAGCAGTCTGGCCACCGGCAAAACCGCTGCTGCCCTGGCCTCAACCCCCAGCGCCTCAAGTTGGTCGAGGGTGATCGCATCGGCCACATCGAAGGGGCCGGTGCGCAGACGGCGCAGCGCCGTCAAATGCCCCACCGTTTCCAGGCGCTTCGCCAACGTCTCACCCAGACTGCGGATGTAGGTCCCCTTCGAAACCTCGGCGGTCAACTCGATGCGGCCGGGGGCGATCCAGCGGCATTCCAACGATGCAACCTCGATCTCCACCGGGGTCAGCGCCACCTCGATCCCCTGTCGGGCCAGATCGTAAGCCCGCTTTCCATCAACTTTCTTGGCCGAATATACGGGAGGGGTCTGCATCTGCCGCCCCAATAGGGTGCTGCAGGCCTGCTCTACCAACCCTTGATTCAGCTCGGGGACCACACCCCGTTCGACCTCTTGCCCCTCGGCGTCGCCACTGTCGGTCGCCACCCCCAATTGCAGGGTCGCGGCGTAGACCTTGTGGGCGTCGCTGAGCAGCGCCGCCGCTTTGGTCCCCTCCCCCAACACCACTGGCAAAAGCCCCGTGGCCATCGGATCGAGGGTGCCGGTGTGTCCGGCTCGCCGCTGCCCGGTCAGTCGTCCCACCGCGCTGACCACGTCGCGGCTGGTTTTGCCCGAGGGTTTGTCGATCAGGATGACGCCGTGCAGGGGGGAGTCGCTTTTGCGCCGACGCCCCATCAATGCCCGCCTTGGGTCGCCTCGACCAGCGCCTGTTCCAGCTTTTCGAGCCAGCGTTCGGCGTTGCCCACGATGTTGAAGCCCGCAGCGAAAGGGTGTCCGCCGCCGTCGAAGTTTTCGGCCACTTTGGAAACATCGGCCCGGCGCTTGGCACGCAGGCTGACCTTCCACCGTCCCGGCTCCTCTTCACGGGCCAGGGCGGCGACCTCGACGGTGTCGATGCGGCGCATCAGGTCAATCAACCCCTCGACGTCGTCTTTGGTGGTACCGGTTTTGACAAACATATCGAAGGGGATCAGCGCCATCGCCACCTGCTGGGTCGCCCCCACCAACCGGGTGTGGGCCAGCACGTCGCCGGTCAGCGCCATTTTGCCCTGGGAGGCGGTCTCGAAGACCTCCAGCGCCACCGGCCAAGGCTCGACCCCCAGGTCGACCAGATGGGCGGCGATGCGGAAGGTGCGGGCGGTGGTGTTGGTGTATTTGAAGCTGCCGGTATCGGTGGTAATCGAGGTGTAGAGCCCCAGTGCCGATTCTCGTTTCAGGGGGGCGCGCAGCGCTTGCAGCAGGTCGTAGACGATCTCCCCCACCGCGCAGGCCTCGGGCAACACCAAATTCAGATCGCCGAACCGTTCGTTGGTCACGTGATGGTCGATGTTGACGACACTGCTGGCCCGATCGCGCAGATGCCAGGCGTCCCCCAGGCGGTCGCTGTCGCCACAATCGACCACCACCATCACGTCGACCTGATCGGGCAGATCGCCGCAACCCTGGATCCCCAACCGCTGCCAATCCGGCAGGAAACGGTACATGGCGGGGACCGGTTCGGCGTTGACCACCCAGACCTTTTTACCCATCGCCTCTAGAGCGTGGAGCAGGCCGATCTCGCTGCCCAGACCGTCGCCATCGGGACCAACGTGGGTGGCCAGCATCAGGGTTTTGGCCCGGCGCAGCCGCTCGACCACCGCATCGAAGGCGGCGCGGGTATCGGGGCAAGCGGGCAGAGGGAGAATCTTGGCGACGGCGTTCACAGGTTCCTCAAAAGCTCGTCGATCCGCGATCCCTGCTCGAAGGACTCATCCACTAAAAAGCGCAGTTCGGGGGCGCGGCGCAGTTCAAGCTCATGGGCCAGACGGCGTTGAATGTACCCGGCGGCATGGCCCAGCGCCTTGCGCTGTTCGGCCAACACCCCCTGATCGCGCTCCCCCAACACGATGAAGTAGATCGTGGCGACCTGAAGATCGCGGCTGACCTCAACCCCGGAAATGACAATTTGCTTCAACCTGGGGTCTTTCAATTCACCTTTGAGCACCATGGAAGCCACCGAGTCTCGGATGGCCGCCTCAATGCGTCGCGCACGGGGGAAAGCCCGTTTAACCGGTCGTTTCATCGCTCCTCCAAGGCCACGTCGAGCAATGCCAACCGGGGATCCCGAGACAGATCGTCGACAAACAGCGACAGACGGTCCTTCAGGCCCGAGCCGGGACGACCGACGGCGGCAAATGCCAACTCGGCCCGCTGCCAGCGATCCCCCTTGCTAAGGTCGGCGGCGGCAAAACCAGCTTTGGCGGCCCGTTCCACGATGGGATGGACCAGCGCCCGACGCCCCTTGAGCGACTGGGCCTCAGGCAAATGAAGGGACACCACGGCGACCCAAACATCGGCGTCGAGGGTCCCTTCAGGTAGGTTGTCGATCCGCGAAAAAGGCAATCAGGGCGGTCTCTTACAGATCGGCCACGGTGGCAGCGGTCTCCTCGACCACGTAGCACTCGATCACATCCCCGACCCGTAGGTCGTTGTAGTTCTCGATGCCGATACCGCACTCGTAACTCTCGCGCACCTCTTTGACGTCGTCCTTGAAACGGCGCAGCGAGAAGAGCTTGCCTTCGTAGACCACCACGTCGTCGCGCAGCACCCGGATTCCGGCATTGCGTTGCACGACCCCCTTGGTGACGTAGGAGCCGGCGATGGTCCCCATCTTGGGCACCTGGAAGAGATCGCGCACCTCGGCGTAACCGATAATCCGCTCCTTCTTGATGGGGGCCAGCAGCCCCGACATCGCCTCGCGGATCTCATTAACCGCATCGTAAATGATGCTGTAGTAGCGAACGTCGACCCCTTCGCGGTCGATCACCGGCTGCACCTTGGGATTCACCCGGGTGTTGAAGCCGATGATGATGCCGTTCGAGGCAGCCGCCAGCAGGGCGTCCGATTCGACGATGCCGCCGACACCCGAGTGGATGACCTTGACCTTGACCTTGTCGGTCGAAAGTTTCTCGAAGGCATCGCGCAGCGCCTCCACCGAACCCTGGACGTCGGCCTTGACGATGAGGCTGAGGTCGACCGCACCCCCCTCCTGCACCTGGGAGAAGATGTCTTCCAAAGAGGCGTGGACCTTCTTGGAAAGCTGGATCTCTTTGTACTTGCCCTGGCGGAAGTTGGCGACCTCGCGGGCTTTGCGCTCCGACTCGACCACGATGAATTCGTCGCCGGCGTGGGGCACACCCGACAAACCGGTCACCTCGACCGGGTGGGCCGGGGTGGCGCTGAGTACATCTTTGCCATGTTCGTCGATCATGGTGCGCACGCGACCGTACTCGCGTCCCATGACGTAGAAATCGCCCGGTTTAAGGGTGCCGCGCTCCACCAAAATGGTGGCCACGGCGCCGCGACCCCGGTCGAGCCGCGCCTCGATGACCACACCACGGGCCGGACCGGTGGGGTTGGCCTTAAGGTCAAGCACGTCGGATTGCAGCAACACCCCCTCAAGCAAGGCGTCGATGTTCATCCGTTGTTTGGCCGAAACCTGGACAAACATGGTGTCGCCACCCCACTCCTCGGAAACCAGACCGTTGTCGGCCAGTTGCTGGGTCACCTTCTCGGGGTTGGCGCCCGGTTTGTCCATCTTGTTGACCGCCACCACGATGGGAACCTCGGCGGCCCGAGCATGGTGGATCGCCTCAACCGTCTGGGGCATGACCCCGTCGTCGGCCGCCACCACCAGGATCACCACGTCGGTGACCTTGGCGCCGCGGGCACGCATCGAGGTGAAAGCCTCGTGACCGGGGGTATCGAGGAAGGTGATCTGACGACCATCCTCAAGGTGCACAACGTAGGCGCCGATGTGCTGGGTGATGCCGCCCGCCTCGCGGGAGGCGACGTCGGCCGAGCGGATGGCGTCGAGCAAGCTGGTTTTGCCGTGATCGACGTGGCCCATGACGGTGACCACCGGGGGACGGGTTTCGAGGTCCTCTTCGCGGTCCTCGGCAAGCCCCAGCTCTTCTTCGACCAAACTGTCGAGCACCATGACCGCTTTGTGGCCCATCTCTTCGACCACGATCTGAGCGGTCTCGGCGTCGAGGGTCTGATTGATGGTGACCATGGTCCCCATCATGAACAGCTGCTTGACCACATCGCCCGCCTTGACCCCCATCCGCTTGGCCAACTCGGACACGGTGATCGCCTCCGGAATCTTGACCTCACGGGCAATCACTTGGGTCGCAATGGGGGCAGCAACCTTCTTGCGCCCGGCCAAACCACGCCCACCCACCTCGTCGCGGAAACGGTCCTTTTCTTTGCGTCCCTTTTTGCGGCGACTGCGGTCGTCGGTCGGGGCGCCGCCGGGGGCTGCCGGTTGGGTCGCACCGGGAGCGGCAGGGGCGGCGGTCCGTTCGGGACGGGGGGGACGATCGGCCGTCGGCTGCTTGCCGGGACGGGAACGGCTCTCCGGCTCGGCCTTCTTGGCGGGCTCGGGCTTAGGGGCCGCTTTTTTGATCAGTTTGGGACGGAAGATCCCCAGGGTCGGCCCCAAATTGGGGGCGCTGGCCTCGGCATCGGCTTTGGCTTTGGCCTTCTCGGCCTGACTCGGAGCGGCGGGGACGGCGGCACCCTTTGCCCCGGTCTCGACCGGCGCTTTCTTCTCGTCTTTTTTGTCTTTGCCCTTGTTGGCGGGCTTGGGCTGTTCCTTGGGCTTCTCGGCCACGGATGCCACTTTCTTGGCCTCGGCAACCTTGGGCGCAACCGCTTGGGGCTCCACCACGGGGGTCTTCTCGACGGGGGCGACCACCTCGGATTCGGGTCCGGACACGGGAGGTGCAACCTCGACCGGCGCCTCGGGCTGACCCTGGACAACCTCGGGGGCTGCCGGGGTGGCCTCAACCTTGGTTTCGACCGTAGGCTCGACCGGCGCTGCCTCCACCACCGAGGCGGTTGGGACCGGTGCTGGGGTCACGACCTCGTCGATCGGCTCCTCACCCTTCGCCTCGTGTTTGGCATCTTCGGGGCGGACGAAGGTGCGCTTTTTGCGGACCTCGACCTGAACCGAGCGGGAGCGACCCCCCGCCAGACTCTGGCGGATTTCGTCGCTACGCACCTTGCGTTTTAGGGTGATCTTGGTCGGCGCTGCCACATCGCCGCCAGCCTCGGGACGCCCCTCCTCTTGGCGCAACAAGGCCAGAAGGCGGTGCTTGTCCTCATCGCTCACCAGGGAGGTCTCGTCGTCCACATCGACTTCAGCTCGCTTGAGCTGGCGCAGCAGACGTTCGCTGTCCATCCCCAGTTGCCGTGCCAGATCGCTGACCCGCACGTGACTCATGTGACGCCTCCAAACCAAGTTCCACTAAACACAATAGATATGCCGATCGCCGGACCGGCTGTCCACCCCTTGGGGGTGAACCGACGGGGTCCCACCCGGGACCACCGATGATCCAACGAAACCAATGCCGCGCCGTCTTATTCGGCGCTGCTTTCCCGGCTCCACAACCCCAGAGCCGTACAACGACGAGCCTGCCCGAGGAAGGTCGATTCGACCCCCACCACCGCCAATCGACCGCGATCGAGCACCAGCCCCATTCTTTCGGCGGGGGGGCCTAGCAACAGGGCAACCCCGGATTGATCCGACGCCTTTTCAAAGCGATGCCACATGCGCCCGGCAGCGTCGCAAGCAACGACCACCGCGCCACCTGCACCGCCCCCCTGGCGCAACCACTGCTCCACCTCGTCTCCCCCCATCTTCAGGGCGCCCGCCTTCACCGCCAATCCCATCCAGCCGTCCCAGCCTTCAAGCGCCGTCTGGCTGCGCAGGGATTCGAGCTGCCCCCAGTCGGGGGTCGCGGGCCCTTTGAGGCCACGGGGAAAGGGGTTGCGCTTATGGGCCTGAGCCCAGCACTCGGGCGAAAGGCACAGCCAAGCGCCGCGCCCTGGCAGACGGTGAAACCGATCCCACACCAACCGCCCCTCAGGCCCTTGCACAAAGCGCATCAGCGCCTCGGGCTCGAACACCTCACGGCAAACCACACAGGTTCGCTCCGGGGCCATCAGGATTGGGCCGCTTCTTCCTCTTGCCCCCGTTCATCCTCGGTGAACCAGGACTCGCGGGCCTTCATAATCAAACGGGAGGCCTGCGCCCGTTTCATGCCGGGGACCATCTCCATCAGTTCGTCGACCGCCAGTTCGGCAAGATCGTCGACATCTTTAACCCCGGCCTGACCGACGGCGACGGCGACCTCTTCGGTCATCCCCTCCATCTCAATCAATGCGGGGGCGACCCCCAGGTCGCGCAGTTTTTCTTCGCGGCGCAGGGCATCGACCAGCAAGAAGTCACGCGCCCGGTTGCGCAGTTCGCTGGCGATCTCCTCCTCCATCCCCTCGATGGCCATCATCTCCTCCATGGGGACGTAGGCAATCTCTTCGATGGTATGGAAACCCTCCTCGACCAGCACCAGAGCCAGCTCCTCGTCGACCTGCAAAGCGTCGATGAAGGTCTGGATCATGGTCCCGATCTCCTCCTCTTGCTGAGCCACCGCCTCGTCCTCGGTGAGGACATCGAGGCGCCAGCCAGTCAATTTGGAGGCGAGATTGACGTTCTGGCCGCCACGGCCAATGGCGATGGGGTATTGCTCCTCGGTCACCACGACCTCCATGGCGTGTTCGTCCTCGTCGACCACCACCTTGACCACCTCGGCGGGGGCCATGGCGTTGAGGACAAAGGCGGCGGCGTCGCCGCTCCATTCGATGATGTCGATCCGCTCCCCTTGCAGCTCGCCCACCACCGCCTGGACACGGCTGCCGCGTGGACCGATGCAGGCGCCGATGGGGTCGATGCCGCGCTCGGGGGTGAAGACCGCCATCTTGGCGCGCCGACCCGGATCGCGAGCGACCGCCTTGATCTGCACGAACCCTTCGCGGATCTCGGGGACCTCCATCTCGTAGAGACGGACCAGGAAGTTGTTGTGGGTGCGGGAGAGAAAAATCTGCGGCCCCTTCTGGGTCCGCTTCACCCGGGCGATCAAGGCGCGGATGCGGTCACCCTGTCGGAAGCTGTCGCGGGGGATCAAATCGTCGGGCTCGACAATCGCCTCGATGCGACCGATGTCGACCATAATGCCGCGATGATCGACCCGCTTCACCACGCCGGTGACCACCTCGCCGATACGGGGGGTGAAGTCGGAGACGACCCGGTCGCGCTCGGCCTCGCGGACCCGTTGCAGCAGCACCTGTTTGACGGTCTGCGCCTCGATCCGACCCAGGTCTTTGCCCAGGGAGGTTACGGTGATGACCTTGTGGACCTCGCCCCCGACCTCGGCCGCATCGCTGATCGCAAGGGCGGCGTCGAGCTCAAGCTCCTCGTCGGGGAATTCGACCTCGTCGACCACCCTCCAGCGCTCGAAATAGGTCAGCTGACCGTTCATACGGTCGAGTTTGGCCTCCACAGGACGGCCGGGACCCACCCGTTTGCGGGCGGCGGTGGTCAAACCCATTTCAAGGGCGCGGAAGACCGACTCTTTGTCGATCCCTTTTTCCCTGGAAAGGGCGTCCACCTGGCGCAGCAGATCACCGTTCATCTCGGGATGACTCCTTATCGAAACTGTTCGGCGCGGACTTAGGCCGCCACGCCATCGTATCAATGCAAACCTAAAGGGCGCCCCCCTCGGGGGCCGAATTTAATCCAGGTCGAGCTTGGCTTTCGCCACCGCGCCGAACCCG
Source organism: Proteobacteria bacterium CG1_02_64_396 (assembly GCA_001872725.1). Taxonomy (NCBI): domain Bacteria; kingdom Pseudomonadati; phylum Pseudomonadota; species Proteobacteria bacterium CG1_02_64_396. The sequence goes on from MNWR01000092.1 coordinate 28,744, forward strand.
AGGATCAGCGCCTCTTCCCCGGTATCGGGGAGCAGGGTGATCTGTCCATCGACCGCCGCCTCAATCCGTCCCCGGATTTTGTTTTTTCCGGCCAGCGGCTCATGCAGAACCACCACCACCATCCGCCCCACCGCCCGGATCCAGTCTTCCCACTTTTTCAGGGGGCGGGTCAAACCGGGGGAGGAGACCTCCAGGTTGTAGCGGCTTGAGATCGGATCTTCGACATCGAACAGTACCGACAGCTCGCGGGACAGACTGGTCAGATCGTCGAAACCGATACCACCGCCGGGGCGGTCGGCCACGATGAGCAAATGAGCTCCGCCTCGATCCCGCCGCAATTCCACCGACCAGATTTCCAGACCGAGACCCTCGGCCACCGGCTGAGCCAACGCCATAATGCGTTCTTCCACCGGAAGTCCCATGCGCTCAACCCTGATGAACAAAGCCAATAAAAAAGAAAAAGCGGCCCTAGGTGGGGCCGCTTCATTGGGAAGCTTCCGATTCATTCAGAGAACCGACCGGGCGGGTCGACCCCCTTCCACCCGCACCCCTCTGTACAAAGTAGAGGCACGCGCCGCTTCGAAGCGCCCGATGACCCTTGCCGCCAAGCCAACGACCTCAAAGCGGGGCGAATGGTACACAAAGCCCTTTGAGGGTCAAGCCAGCCCGGGGGGAACCTAGGAGTCTGTCGGACTTGAGATCGTCCTACTGCGCCGGCGGGTAATCGGTCCAAATTTCCCCGGTTTTTCGTCACATAGCCACCACTATGATCCTCATTCCCCACTCGGCTCGCTACGGACGCTCAAGCCCGACAGACTCCTAGAAAAACCATCAATGTAGCGCCAGTTGGTGGATCTCCCGATCAGCCCAGCGCAGATGCTGCCCCAACTCTCGGCTCAACGCCTGCAACAGCGCCATCCCGGCATTTTGGTCGACCTGGAGCAGGCGATTGAACCCCTGCTGATCGAGCACCAACAGTTCACACTCCTGGGTGGCCACCGCGTCGGCGGTGCGAGGGCCGGGATCAAGAAAAGCGACCTCTCCGAAGAAAGTGCCGGGGCCGAAGGTCGCCAAACGACGGTGATGGTGGGAGGTGGTTGGCAAGATGATGTCGACTTCGCCACGCACCACCATGTAGAGGGCGTCCTCTTCGTCCCCCGCCTTAAATAGCTTGGTTCTGGGGGGAACCGTGCGCCGCTCCAACACCTGGGACAACAACGCCACCCCCCGATCCCCCAACCCGGAACACAGGGGGTGCTCTTGAATCGGCATCGCCTCCCCCTTGGTGTGGGTGATCAACCCCGCCTCGGCAAAGAGTTTGTCCTCGGCGTATTCGAGCGCCTCGTCGGCGTCGATGAAGGTCCTGGCCCTCTTGCCCGCCCCCGCCGGGTTGATTTTGGCCAACGCCTTGCCCCCCTTGCGCCCCATCCCCACCTGTTTGTGCAGGTTGGCAAAAATCAGCTCGCCTCCGTGATCGCGCAGCCGCCCCGCCATCTGATCGAGGATGCGCATTGCGGTCAGATCGACCTGATCGACCCGCTCCATGTCAAGGATCATCCAATTGGGGCCGTCGAGGTCGTCTTGCACCTCTTCGAGGAGCTTGTCGGCGGTGCCGAAAAAAAGATTGCCGCGCAGGGCAAAATGGACGATGCGCCCCCCTTGTTCGACCAACACGGTCCGCTGCTCCTGGGTGCGGCGCTTCAGCGATGGTCTCACCGCTGCCGTCATCCGCTGCATCACCACCGGCGCCTGCACCTGAAGCCGGACGAACTGCACTACCGCCAGCGCTACCCCGAAGCCGACCGCCACCATCAGGTCGTACCCGACCGTCACCCCAGTGACCAACAACGCCACCAAACCGTCGATCCGGGTGCGACGACGTTGCAGCCACCGAAACAGATCGACATTGAACATCGACCCCAAGGCGACCCCCAGGATGATCCCGGCCAGGGCGCTGATCGGCAGCAGGGCAGTGATCGGCGCAAAAAAGAGGACCATTGCCAGAAAGGTCGCCCCGGTCACCGGGCCGACCCAGCGCCTGCCTCCACTGCGAATCGCCACCACCGTCGCCCCGGTGGTCCCCGCCCCCGCCATGCCGCCCAGTAGCGAATTAACCATTTGGCCAAGCCCCTGACCTACAAGCTCTCTGCGAGCGTCATGGCGGGTACCGGTGGCGACATCGGCCACCACCGAGGTCAGCAGGGTATCGAGGGAGGCAAGGATCGCCAGCGCCAACCCCGAGGCGAGGATCGCCCCCCAAGGCAAACTCGACAGCGCCCCCAGGTGCCAGGGCAGCTCCAACGCCCCCAACGGCGGCAAAGAGCCGATCACCCAGGCCAAGGGAACCTCCCCCGGCCCAAACGCGGCCAGACCGTGGAAGGTCAAACTTCCCACCACCAATCCGGCCACAGAGCCGGGGATCTGCTTCAACCAGCGCGGCAAGAGCAGCATCACCGCCAGGGTGACCCCAGCGGTGAGGGCGGGCAGCCAGCGCCAATCGTTCCACCCCCCCTCCCCCCCCTTGCCCAACATCGGATCGAGCTGAGAGAGCACCATCAGAATCGCCGAGCCCGTGATGAACCCGTTGACCACCGGGAAGGGGATAAACTTAATCAGTCGCCCACCCCCCGATAACCCCAACAACATTTGGAAGACCCCAGCCAAAAGCAGCACCGCCGCAATCGCGGTGGCAAGGTGTTGTCCCGTCAGACCGAGCCCCATCAAGGTCGCCACCGCCCCACCCAACAACACCAAGGTCGGACCGGTGGGGGCGCTAATCAGCCCCAGAGTCCCTCGGAACAGCCCCGAGACCGCACAAAGCACCGCCGCACTGAGCAGCCCCGCCAAAGCGCCCGTGGCGGCCGCAACCCCGGTGGGGGCAAACAGGGTGACCCCAAAAGCCATCGCCTGGGGCAACACCACGGCGGTCGCCGCCAGCGCCCCCCAGCCATCACCCGCCACCAGCCCCCATTGAGCGTTTGTTGGCCCAGTCGATCCCATCGTGACCCCTTTGCGTTTCTGGTACGCCCCCTACTCGGGGCCGCAATGAACCCGATTGAGGATGACTCTACCGCGCCCAAAGGGCCAGCCTCCACCCCCGGGAACCGCACCCCCCCGTTACTTTCGCGGTGAAATGGATATAATCCCGCCCTCTTTCGGGGCCCGAAGGATGGCTCGATTCGCCCCGTGGAGCCTGCACGGTCGTTCCAAAGAATCATCCTCCGGTTCAACAACCTCCTTGAAGGAGTTCGAGTGTTCCGTCGAATCCTGGTCGCCAATCGGGGCGAGATCGCCACGCGCATCATCCGGGCCTGCAAAGAGCTCAACATCGAAGCCGTGGCCATCTACACCCCCCCGGATCGTTTGTCCCTGCATGTCAAAAAGGCCGATCAAGCCTTCCTGTTGGGGGACCATCCGGTTAAGGGTTATTTAAATCCCTACCGCATCGTCGAGCTGGCCCGCGAGGCCCGCTGCGACGCATTGCATCCGGGCTATGGCTTTTTGGCCGAGGATCCCCGGCTGCCCGAGCTGTGTGCCAAATACGGGATCACCTACATCGGCCCCAATGCCGAGGTCATCACCGCCATGGGCGACAAGACCATCGCCCGGCAGACGATGATTAAGGCCGGCATTCCGATCATTCCCGGCACCGAGGACAACTTGGCCAGCGCCGACGAGGCGGTTCAGTGGGCCGAAAAGGTCGGCTTTCCGATCATGCTCAAGGCGACCAGTGGCGGCGGCGGTCGAGGCATTCGCAAATGTGCCGATGCCGAGGAATTGCGGGCCAACTATGAGCGGGTCCTCTCAGAGGCCCAGGCAGCCTTCGGTCGGGCCGATATCTTCCTTGAGAAGGCCATCGAAAACCCCCGCCACATCGAATTTCAGATCATGGCCGACCATCACGGCAACGTGGTCCACCTGTACGAACGCGATTGTTCCATCCAGCGCCGCCATCAAAAGCTGATCGAGATCGCCCCCAGCCTTTTTCTCGACGATGAACTGCGGGCCAAGATGGGGGCCTGCGCCGTCGAGGTGGCCAAGGCGGTCGATTATCGCAACGCCGGTACCGTTGAGTTCTTGGTCGACAAGGACAAGAACTTCTACTTCATGGAGATGAACACCCGGATTCAGGTGGAGCATCCGGTCACCGAGGCGATTACCGGGATCGACATCGTTGCGCTTCAGATCCGCATCGCCGCCGGTGTCCCCATGCCCTACAAGCAGGAAGACATTAAAATTCGGGGCCATGCGGTTGAATTCCGCATCAACGCCGAAGATCCCAAAAACAATTTCACCCCCTCGACCGGCAAGATCTCCCGGTACCACTCCCCGGGCGGCATGGGGGTACGGATCGACGGCACGGCCTACCCCGGCTCTACCATCACCCCCTATTTCGACTCGATGTGCGCCAAAATGACCATCTGGGGCATGACTTGGGAAAAAACCGTTCGGCGCTGCCGTCGAGCCCTGGATGAGTTCGAGATCCGGGGGGTAAAAACCACGATCCCCTACTTCCGGCAGATCGTGCAAACCAAAGCGTTCGAACAGGGCGATTTCGATACTTCGTACATCGACAGCAATCCCGAGCTGCTCCAATACAAAGAGAAACTCAGCCGCGAGGATCTGGCCCTGATTATTTCGGCCACCATCGGCGCCCACCACGGACTCTGATAACAGTCCCTCAAAGAACACCCGATAACCCATATCAAATACTGCGTGGACACGCTGATCGTTTTTGGAGATTCCATGGCTGACATCCGGAACATTCGCATCACGGAAACCGCCCTACGCGACGCGCACCAATCGCTGCTGGCCACCCGCATGCGCACCGAAGACATGCTCCCCATCCTCGAAGAGATGGACCGCGCCGGATACTGGTCCATCGAGGCCTGGGGCGGCGCCACCTTCGACACCTGCCTGCGGTTTCTCAAAGAGGACCCGTGGGAGCGGCTGCGCCAGCTCAAGGCGGGACTGAAAAAGACCCCGATTCAGATGCTGCTGCGCGGTCAGAACATCCTGGGCTACCGCCACTACCCCGACGATGTGCTGCGCAAGTTCATCGACCGCGCTGCCCACAACGGGGTGGGGGTTTTCCGCATCTTCGACGCCATGAACGACCTGAGAAACGTTCGGGTCGCCATCGAACATACGGTGCGCATCGGCGCCCACGCCCAGGGGGCGATCAGTTACACCACCAGCCCGGTCCACACCTCGGCTCTGTTTGTCGAACAGGCCCAGCGCCTGGCCGAGATGGGCTGCCAATCGCTGGTCATCAAAGACATGGCCGGGTTGCTCGACCCCGACACCGCCTTTCATCTGGTTTCTGAGATCAAGCGCAAGGTCGCTCTTCCCCTACATCTGCATTCCCACGCCACCTCCGGCATGGCCTCCATGACCATGCTCAAGGGGATCGAGGCGGGTCTCGACGGTCTGGACACGGCGATCTCCCCCCTGGCGGAGGGGACCTCCCACCCCACCACCGAGGCGATGGTCGCGGCGATCAACGGCACCCCCGGCATCTCCACCGGAATCAAACTGGATTCGTTGTCGCCCATCGCCGATCACTTCCGCCAGGTGCGTAAGCGTTACAAACGGTTCGAGAGCGCCTTCAACGGGGTCGACCCCCGGGTGCTCATCAACCAGATCCCCGGCGGCATGATCTCCAACCTGGCCAACCAGTTGCGTGAACAGGGGGCGCTCGACCGCATGGACGAGGTACTTGCCCAGATTCCGGTGGTGCGTGAAGACTTCGGCTACCCCCCCTTGGTCACCCCCACCAGTCAGATCGTCGGCACCCAGGCGGTGCTCAACGTTTTGACCGGCGAGGAGTACAAGGTCATCACCACCGAGACCAAGAATTACCTCAAGGGGCTGTACGGCAAACCGCAGGGGATCATCGACGAAGAGGTGCGCAAGAAGGCGATTGGCGACGAAGGGGTGGTGACCTGCCGTCCCGCCGACCTGCTTGAGCCCGAGATGGACAAGCTCACCCGCGAGTTGGGCGACCGGGCCAGGTCGACCGAGGATGTGCTCTCCTACGCCCTGTTCCCCCAGATCGCCCTGGAGTACTTCGAAGAGCGGGCCAGCGGTCATTTCCGCCCCGAACCCCTCGAAGAGCCCCAAAAGAGCGCAACCACCAGTACCGGCGCCCCAATCCTGGCCCCCACCGAGTTCAACGTCTCGCTGCATGGCGAAACCTTCCATGTGGTGGTGGCCGGCGTCGGCCATAAAGAGAACGATCTGCGTCCCTATTTCATCCGCATCGACGATGCGCTTGAAGAGGTTCTGGTCGAACCGTTGGTCGAGGTACTCCCCTCCCAAGGTGGCGAGGTCGACACCAAGAAGCGCAAGGGTGGCGCCAGCCGCCGTCCCCGCCCCAGCCACGACGGCGATGTCGGCGCCACCATGCCCGGCACCGTGGTTGCGGTGAAGGTGACGGTGGGCGATAGCGTCAAGGCGGGCGATGCTGTGTTGGTGATCGAGGCGATGAAGATGGAGAGCGAGATCCACGCCGCCGTCGACGGCAAGGTTGAAGAAATTTTCGTTGAGGTGGGCGACGCCATTAACCCCGACGAGACCTTGATTCAAATCCGCTGACCGAGCCGTTTTGGCCAGCTTTGAGGCCCAAAACAAAAAAGCCCGAACCGGCTGCCGGTTCGGGCTTTTTTATTGGGATGATGGCGACGTCGGACTAGCGGCCCGTCCCCCCGAGAATATCGCGCACCGCCTGTTTCAGAGTAGCAAAGGTGTAGGGCTTGAGCAGGTAGCCGAGGTGGGGCTGATCCAAGGCATCGCGGCGCGGCTCGCTGCCGGTTACCAGCAACACCGGGCACACGGGGGCCAATGCATGGATTTGTTCGGCGACCTCAACACCGTTCAAACCCGGCATATGAAAATCGAGAATCACCAAATCGAAGGGTCGACCCGCCTTGAACAAGGCCAGCGCCCCCGCCCCATCATCGGCCACCTCGACCTCAAACCCGTCGCTTTCGAGGATTTCCCTACCCAACTCCAGCAACATGGGTTCGTCATCAACCAAAAGAACCCGTGTCTGCACGGCAACCCCCTCATCGATTATCGAAAACGTCAAAACATCTGTAAGACGGTAACACCCCCGATGTTAGGTGCAACCTTCGGTAGAACGTGGGATCCGCCGCACAACCGCTCAACATTTCATGCCGCTTTCGGTATCGTTGCGCCCCGCGTCGCACCCTTCACCCCCGGCGCGGCGCCGACACACGGATGTCACTTTCCCAGCCAATCGTTTATTGCCTTTTTCGCCCCCTTAACGGGGCTCGACACGGTAGATCCTCATGTCCTCAGCCCAGCTTGACAAAGCCTACGACCCCCGCCCCACCGAAACCCGCTGGTACCAGATTTGGGAGGCCTCGGGCGCCTTCGCCCCCAAAGGCGAGGGGGACGACCCCTTCTGCGTCATGCTGCCGCCGCCGAACGTTACCGGCAGCCTGCACATGGGCCACGCCTTCCAAGACACCATCATGGACATCCTCACCCGCTACCACCGCATGAAGGGGCGTCCCGCCCTGTGGCAGCCGGGGACCGACCACGCTGGGATCGCCACCCAGATCGTGGTGGAACGCCAGCTCGAAGGGGAAGGACGTACCCGCCACGACCTGGGGCGCCACGCCTTCATCGAGCGGGTTTGGCAGTGGAAGGGGGAATCGGGGGGGACCATCGTACAACAGCTGCGCCGTATGGGGGCCTCCTGCGACTGGTCGCGCGAGCGCTTCACCATGGACGAAGAGCTGTCTCAAGCGGTGGTCGAGGTCTTCGTCAGCCTCTTCGAAGAGGATTTGATCTACCGGGGCAAACGGCTGGTGAACTGGGACCCCGTTTTGCGCACCGCCGTAAGCGACCTGGAGGTGATCAGCGAAGAGGAGCAGGGGTCGATGTGGCATCTGCGTTACCCCATCGTGGGGGATAGCGGCTATCTGGTGGTCGCCACCACTCGACCCGAGACGATGCTGGGGGATCAGGCGGTAGCGGTTAGCCCCGAGGATGAGCGCTACAAAGATTTGATCGGACGCAGGCTCATCCTGCCGCTCACCGGTCGCACCATCCCGGTGATCGCCGACGATTACGTCGATCCCACCTTCGGAACCGGCTGCGTCAAGATCACTCCGGCCCACGACTTCAACGACTACCAGGTCGGCAAACGACATGATCTGGATCTGCTCAACATCTTCACCGAAGACGCCAAAATCAACGACGCCGCCCCCGAGCAATACCGGGGGCTGGACCGCTATGAGGCACGCAAGAAGATCGTCGCCGACCTCGACGCCGAAGGGCTGCTCGAAAAGATCGAACCCCACAAGTTGATGGTGCCCCGGGGCGACCGCACGGGGGTGGTGATCGAGCCCTACCTGACCGATCAATGGTATGTGCGGGTCGGCCCGCTGGCCGAAAAGGCGATCAAGGTGGTCGACAGCGGGCAGATCCAGTTCGTCCCCGAAAACTGGAGCAAGACCTACTACGACTGGATGCACCGCATCGAAGACTGGTGCATCAGCCGCCAGATTTGGTGGGGGCATCAGGTTCCAGCCTGGTACGGCCCCGACGGGGAGGTCTTCGTCGCCCGCAGCGACGAAGAGGCCCACCACAAGGCGGCGCAGCACTACGGCATGGCGGTGACGCTGGAGCGAGACCACGACGTGCTCGACACCTGGTTCTCGTCGGCTTTGTGGCCTTTCACCACCCTGGGCTGGCCCGACAAAACCCCCGAACTTGAGCAGTTCTACCCCACTTCGGTGCTGGTGACCGGTTTCGACATCATCTTCTTCTGGGTCGCCCGGATGATCATGATGGGCAACAAGTTCGCGGGGGATGTCCCCTTCCGTAAGGTCTACATCCACGGCCTGGTGCGCGATGCCGAGGGGCAGAAGATGAGCAAATCGAAGGGGAACGTGCTCGATCCCCTCGATTTAATCGACGGCATCGAGTTGGAGGCGCTGGTCGCCAAGCGGACCGGCAATCTGATGAACCCCAAGCAGGCCGAGAAGATCGCCAAGGCGACCCGCAAGGAGTTCCCGGAGGGGATCCCCTCCTTCGGCGCCGATGCCGTGCGCATGACCTTCGCTGCCTTGGCAACCCAAGGGCGGGACGTGCGCTTCGATCTCAACCGGGTGGGGGGCTACCGCAACTTCGTCAACAAAATCTGGAACGCCGCCCGCTTTGTGTTGATGCACACGGGCGAGCTGCAGAACACCGGGCCTGCGGGCAGCAACCACATCATCGACCGCTGGATCGTCTCGCAACTGGCCCGCACCGTGATCGATGTTGAAAAAGGGATCGAGGAGTACCGCTTCTCGGACGCCGCCCATCATCTGTATCAGTTCGTTTGGGGCACCTTCTGCGACTGGTACATCGAGCTAAGCAAGCCCCGTCTGGCGGAAGGGGGCAAAGCGGCCGAGGCGGCCATCGTCACCGCTGTCGATGTGCTCGAACAAATCCTGCGTCTGGCCCACCCGATCATGCCCTTCATGACCGAGGAATTGTGGCAGGCGGTGGCACGGACCCGCTTCGGGTCCGAAAACCGGGGGGGATACGACACCCCCACCGGACGGCTCTTGATGACCGAACCGTTCCCGACGGCGGGGGCCGTCGACGAGCAGGCCGAAACCGAGATCGCCCTGGTGCAGGGGGTGGTCGGTGCCATCCGCACCGTCCGCGGCGAGCTGAACGTCAATCCCGGCAAGCAGGTCGAGGCCTACCTTGCCGGGGCCGACGAGGCACAGCAGGCGCTGCTGACCGGCCACATCGCCCTGATCGCCTCCCTGGCCCGGCTCGAAACCCTGCGCTTCGCTTCACTGGAAGAGACCCCCGAGGGTGGCGTCGCCCAGTTCGGCAACCTGACCACCACCATCCCCATGGCGGGGTTGATCGACGTGGCTGCCGAGCGGGCGCGGCTCGAAAAGGAGCTGGGCAAGCTGCAAAAAGAGCTGGAGCGGACCGCAGGTAAACTGAGCAACCCCAACTTCCGAGACAAAGCCCCCCCCGAGGTGCTGGCCAAAGAGGAGGGCAAGCTGGCCGAATTTGAGGCCGAGATGGCAGGGATGCGGGAGTCTTTGGCAAAGTTGGAGCGGCTGTAGTCCATCAAACCCTTGAATCGCAGCTCCGAGATTCGTAGGAGCGCCGCCCTCGGCGCGATGATTCAAACCCCATCGCCCCGCCGCGATAACCCTGCCCTATCCGAGGCCCCCATGACCCTACGCGACCCCTTGATCGAAGAACTCGCCCGTCTGGCGGTGCTGGAGGATGTCGGCACCGGCGACCTGACCACCCGCGCCACCACCCCCCACGGCTGCGTCCGCGCCGATTTGGTGGTCAAGCAGGCGGGGGTGGTGGCCGGGTCGGCCTGGATCGCGGCGGTCTGCCGTCAGGTCGACCCCGACATCGCCATCGACTGGCATGCGGTCGACGGCGACTTCTTGCAGCCGGGGGCGATTTGGTGTTCGTGGCAGGGGGAGGCAGCCTCGATCCTGGTCGCCGAACGGCCCGCCCTGAACGGTGCCATGATGCTCGGCGGCATCGCCACCCTGACCCACCAGATGGTGAAGGCCATCGCGGGAACCGGCGCCAAACTGCTCGACACCCGCAAAACCGCGCCGGGAATGCGTGCCCTGGCCAAGGCTGCGGTACGGGCCGGGGGGGGATTCAACCACCGCATGGGACTCTTCGATGGGGTGTTGATTAAAGACAACCACATCGCCGCCGCCGGGGGGATCGCCGAGGCGGTGGCCCACGTGCGGGGCCGTATTCCGACCACCCTCAAGGTCGAAATCGAATGCGGCGAGATTGAGCAGGTCGAGCAGGCCTTAGAAGCGGGGGCCGAGATCATCATGCTCGACAATATGGATCTAGAGACCATGCGCGAGGCGGTGCGCTTGATCGGCGGGCGGGCCAAGGTCGAGGCAAGCGGCAACGTTACCCTAACGACCATCCGCGCCATCGCCGAAACCGGGGTCGATTACATCTCCAGCGGCGCCCTGACCCACTCGGCCCCAGCGCTTGATCTATCGCTACGCATCAATGCTCCCAACCCCTGACCCCCCATGCCCGATAACGCCTTAGCGACCACCATTTTGGGCGCCCTCATGGCCGCCAATCGCCCCCGCTCCGGGGGTGAGCTGGGGACGGTGGCCGGGGTGAGCCGGGCGCGGGTATGGCAGGCGATTGAAACGCTGCGCCGCCGGGGCCACACCATCCACGCCGTGGCGGGGGTCGGCTATCGCTGGGTCGACGACGGCGGCGCCGGGGAACGGCTCGATCCAATCACGGCGGCGGCGACCCTGTCCCAGCGCCTGCCCTGGCTCGGGCCGGTGGTCGCCACCGCAGAGACCCCCTCGACCAACGCCAGCGCCATGGCGGCGATTCGCGACGGCAACCCAACCGAATGGAGCCTGTGGCTGAGCGACCGGCAGACGGCGGGGCGGGGGCGCCTCGGGCGCACCTGGATCACCCCCCCCGGTCGCAACCTCGCCTTCTCGCTGATCCTCACCCCCCCCTGGCCCCCCGGCGAGGCGGCCAGTCTAACGCTGACCACCGCCGTGGCCCTCTTCGACGCCCTGTGCGACATCGCCCCGGCGCTGGCCCCCGATTTGAAAATCAAGTGGCCCAACGACCTGATGCTGCAAGGACGCAAACTGGCCGGGATCCTCACCGAGCTTGAGGCGGAGATCGATCGCATCCACGGAGTGGTGATCGGGCTCGGGGTCAACGTATTGGGCAGCAGCGACGATTTACCCGACGATCTAACGCGCCGCACCGTCACCGTTGCGCAGGTGTTGGGGCGCAAAATCGACCGGCTTGAGCTGCTGATCGCTTTTCTAGAACGACTGCGCTCCGCCTATCTGCTGCACCTGGAGCACGGATTCGAGGCGATCCGCCAAGGGTGGTGGGATCGGGCCGGGATCGAGCGGCAACGGGTGAGCGGTTTTGACAAGAACGATCCCACACACATCGCCTCGGTGGTGGGGATCGATCCCGGCGGCGCCCTGCTCCTACTCGACGAAAACGCCCATCTTGTTCGTATCTCAGCGGGGGAATTGACGTGGCACGATCTGGCCTATTGATCGCCATCGACATCGGCAACAGCCACTGGGTGGTCGGCCTGACCCACGGTCGCCAAACCCTGGGAGAATGGCGGATGGAAACCAAGGCCGAGCGGACCGCTGACGAATACATCGCCCTACTCAAATCGATCATGACCCTCGATCAGGCGGCCCGAGAGGTCGACGGGGTGGCGATCACCTGCGTCGTCCCCGCCATGGTGCCGGTGGCGGTCGAGCTGGCGCAGCGGCTCTTCCACAAAGAACCTCTGGTGGTGGGGCCTGGGGTTAAAACCGGGCTCTCGCTCAAGGTCGACCAACCCCGCGAGGTCGGTCCCGACCGCATCGTCAACGCAGTGGCGGGGGTCGACCGGGTCGGCTTCCCCATGGTGGTGGTCGATTTCGGTACCGCAATTACCTTCGATGTGGTCGACCAGGGGGGCAATTACCGGGGGGGGGCCATCGCGCCGGGGATCGGGCTTTCGGCCAAGGCGCTCTTTCAAGGGGCGGCCCGCCTGAGCGCCGTCGAGTTGACCCCACCCCCCAGCGCCATCGGCCACAACACGGTCGACGCCATCCGCTCGGGGCTGCTGCTCGGCTACGCCGGGCTGATCGAGGGGCTTTTGGCCCGTATTCAAGCCGAGTTGGGGGTCGACAAGCTGCCGGTGATCGCCACGGGGGGGTGGGGCGCCACCTTGGCCCCGCTGTGCCCCGCCATCGACCTGTACGATCCCCACCTGACCTTGACGGGGCTGGTTTTGATCTGGCATCGCCATTTCGGCCTGCCGCTGCCGGAGACCTCGGAAGTATGAGCCCCCGCGCCACCTTTGCGCTGGTTACCCTACTCTGTGCCGGAGCGCTGGGGGGGGGCTGGTGGTGGCAGCATCAAGGGGGGGGCAGCACCGCCATCGGCGGTCTCTTCCAGCAGCCCCCTCCCCCGCCACCCCCACCCGACCATCGCCTCTACCGCATTTTCGTGGCCGAATACCACCTGGATGCCGCCAAGAACCACCTAGTCGACCGGTTGCACGAGGTGGGGCTCGATCCCCAAGTAGAGACGGTGGTCGAGCAGAACACCCTTAAAGCGGTCGTCATCGGCCCCTACAACAGCCGGGCTGCAGCCGACCAAGCCACTGCCGAGATCCGCAAGATGGGGGGTCAACTCAAGGATGTCTGGGTCGCCGAGGAAGATGGCCATTTCTGGGCTCGAACCGGCGCCTTCTTCTATCCCCAGAACGCCTTGAATCTGCAAGCGAAGTTGCTGCAAGAGCAGTATCCGGCCCAAATTCGCCGCATCGGCACCGACCAAACCCAATTCCGCATCTATCTGGGTCCCTTCGAGGGTAAGGACCGTGCCCTGGCCATTGCCCAAAAGGTGCTGGATTTGGGGCTGCCCGCACCGGGGTTGATGCCGGTCGCTGAGAACACAGCGCCCCCTTGAGCGCCGCACTCCTGTTGAACGTCACGACATCGCCGATTTCCTCGATTTTTTCGCTTTTGACCGTTGACTTCCCGTCCTTGCTTCCTAGAATCCCGCTCCCGTTTCGGTTCGACCCTCCTTCCCCGAGTCGAAACGGATTGATGTGGCGGCGTAGCTCAGTTGGTTAGAGCAGCGGAATCATAATCCGCGTGTCCGGGGTTCAAGTCCCTGCGCCGCTACCAAACAAAAAAAGGGCTTACGAGCAATCGTAAGCCCTTTTTTTGTTGCCAAAGCCGACACGAACACCCTGCGTGGGAACACCTTAAGGAAACGCTGATTAAAGGCCTCCTGCCTTTTTCAGCGACGCTTCGCAAAAACCAAAAATAGTCGCCCTGAGGCGAGTGGTAGGAGCGCCGCCCTCGGCGCGATGGCGTCCCGCCCCCCGCAGCGGCCCCATCCCACCCAGCGCTGTCGCCCCCGCGACCGCGGGATCCCCGCCTGCGCTGGGATGACACGCCAGGATGGGGGCTTCGGCTCAGGCCTGGACCGACGCAGGCGCCACTGCGCGAGGAGGCACCCCGTGGCCGAACCTCAAGTGGCTGCTTCGGCGACGGGGTCGCCTCCTACGACAGCGCACCACTGTGGCGGCCCATCCGTGGGTCGCTCGGAAGCGCTAACCAATCAGCGCTTCCCTAAAAATCAATCAGGCCAGTCTGTCGCTCGCCACCCGGTAACGGGGGTCGGTCTGCATGTCAACCTCGACCAAATCCCCCGATTTTTCGAGCAGGGCGCGACATTCAGGGCTGAGGCGGGTCAGACGGATCGTCTTGCCCAACTTGCGGTAGCGCTCAGCGACGCTGTCGATCGCCTCAATGCCGGAGTGGTCGTAAACCCGGGTGTGGCGGAAGTCGATTCGCACCCGCTCGGGATCCTCGGCGGGATCGAAGAGCAGGCCAAAGTTGTGGATCGAGGCGAAGAACAGCCCCCCTTGCAGCTCGTAGACCCGCTCCCCGTCCTCAGCGTCGTAAACCTTGGCATCCATGCGCCGCGCCGCCTGCCAGGCAAACACCAGCGCCGAGACGATCACCCCGACGATCACCGCAATGGCCAGATCGGTCAGCACCGTGACCACCGCGACCAGAATCCCCACGAAGGTATCGGCGGGGGGGATCTTGCCGATCAGGCGGAACGAGCCCCACTCGAAGGTGCCGAGCACGACGATGAACATCACCCCGATCAGGGCGGCCAGCGGAATCATCTCGATCAACGAGGAGGCGAAGAGGATGAAGATCATGAGGAACGCCGCCGCCGAGATCCCCGACATCCGCCCAAGTCCCCCTGAGCTGATGTTGATCATCGACTGCCCGATCATGGCGCACCCCCCCATGCCGCCGAACATGCCAGTCACCACGTTGGCGCTCCCCTGTCCGATGCACTCCTTGTTGCCCCGCCCCCGGGTTTCGGTGATTTCGTCGATCAGGGTCATGGTCAGAAGCGACTCGATCAGCCCGATGATGGCGAAGATGAAGCTGTAGGGCAGGACGATCCACAGGGTTTCTAGGGTCAGCGGCACAGCGGGGATGTGGAATTCGGGCAACCCCCCGGCGATGGAGGCTAGGTCGCCCACCGAGCGCACATCGAGGTTCAGCCCCATCACCAAAGCGGTGACCACGATGATCGCCGCCAAGGATGAAGGGATCGCCTTGGTCAGCTTGGGCAGAAAATGAATGATCGCCATGGTCAGGGCGATCAGCCCCAGCATCAGCCCCAGCGCCGGGCCGCTCATCCAGTGTTGGACCCCGTCGGCACCCTCCACCTGAAAGTGCTGGAGCTGCGCCAAAAAGATGACCAGCGCCAGACCGTTGACGAAGCCGAGCATCACCGGGTATGGCACCATGCGGATGAATTTACCCAGCCGCAGCACCCCGAAGCCGATCTGAATGACCCCCATCAGCACCACGGCGGCGAAGAGGTACTCAACCCCGTGGGAGGCGACCAATTCGACCATGACCACCGCCAGCGCCCCTGTGGCTCCAGAAATCATGCCGGGACGCCCGCCGATGGCGGCGGTGATGAACCCGACCATGGCGGCGGCGTAGAGGCCGACCAAAGGGTGGACCCCGGCCACGAAGGCAAATGCGACCGCCTCGGGCACCAGGGCCAGGGCGACGGTGAGGCCGGAGAGGATGTCGTCTTTGAGGGAGGTGTGGTGACCGCGCAGGGAAAACATGGGGCTGCCGACTTTCTTCATAGGGGCGGGAGAAAAGCCGCGGACCCTACAGGAATGAACCCCTGAAAACAAACTGGAATGGTCGGGAATACACAAAGGGTTCAGGGAAGGGTGAACCGCAGGGGGACTCCCGGGTGAAGCGAGAATGGCAATCCCCTGGGACGCCAATCGATGATCCGGCGTCGCACTGCCACGGGGTTCCCGCCCGACTCGTGGTTACCTCAATACAGCCACACTACCGTTCTTGATGGCCTTCAGACCACGGTGGACACGAGGCCAGTCGATCGATTCTGGCTGGCGCGCCATATTGTGGTACGGGCCGCGTCGATCCAAGAACCACACGATGCGTGCATAGAGCATGTCGCCCGCCACCCCACCCAACCGATCCGCAGAGATCTCGGCAAATGCCTCCCACTCTCCGGGTTCTCCAAACCAACGCGGCATCAAATGCCATGCTTTGCGAAAATAGTAGGCGGTGTAGGTGGGCTCGTTGGCAATGGCCTGTTGAAACAGCCGCTCATAGGGTTCCCGTTCCCATCCGGAAAGGGCGATGCGCTGGAACGCCGCCAACCAACCGGGACAACGGGTCCCATGTTCTTGAACAGCCAGCAAAGCCTGGGTTGCCTCCTCCAATCGATCATCAAATAACTGCCACTGGCTCTGAGACACATCTTTGGACCAACCGTAGCTGCGTCCAAAAAAGGCGTACCCCACCTCACACTCGGCAAGCGCCACATGTGCGGTCACCGAGTCGGGGTTTTCGGCAACCCATTGCTTCAATCGCTTGAGCCGTTGTTCCCAGTTCTCCTCGGAAGCGGTGCGCAGGTAGTACGACATGCCGTCGTAAAAAACACTCAGCTTCCATTCCCCATCTGAAAACATCTCCTTCGAAGCGCGGAATTTCGAAGCCAATGCCTCAAGCTCGGCGAACTTCCCCGACAGCAACAACCGTTCGGCCTGTTGTTGCAACCCTTGCTTCATTGCCAACTCTTGCTGGTAGACGCCGGCCTCCTGTTGCCAAACGACCGAATCCGCCGCCCCTGCCGACAATGGTTGGAACAGCCCCAACAACATCGAGATGAGTATGACCGCGCGTTGGACGCGATCCCCTCTTGGAGATCGGGTGTTGGGTGCCGAACCTCCCGATTCAACCGAAGCAAAACCTACTTGGGCGGGTACGGCCATCGCGACTACGGGGATCAATCTAGGAGTCTGTCGGACTTGAGATCGTCCTACTGCGCCGGCGGGTAATCGGTCCAAATTCCCCCGGTTTCTCGTCACATAGCCACCACTATGATCCTCAAAACCGTGAAAATTTGGCCTCGATTCCCCACTCGGCTCGCTACGGACGCTCAAGCCCGACAGACTCCTAGGGAAAAACGAGGGCATCTCAACCTCCAGTGTCTGAGTGATTCAGTTGGGTCCATCGGAGTTTATCAACGTGCCATCGCTCTTGGCGAATGACAACCCTTTCCCACCATTCAGGGGGTGGCCGTCCCAGTCGAGCGGTGCCTCGAACAGGTGGATGTCGATGAAGCCCGACAAAAGGGGTCCGACAGGAAAACCGCCCCGTCCATTGCCATTGCAACCGCGTCCGCATCGAGTTGAAGATTGATCCCCAATGATGGACGGCGTTGGTCGGTGTCAACCCAAAACACGGTTAAACAACGCCCCGCTCCACCATCGGACCAAGAAAGGAATCTTCCACCATGCGCCGACGCCTCTCGATCCTGCTGCTTCTGCCCGTCCCTTGGATTGCCCACGCCGAGGTCTTTGAATCGGGGATGGGGATGCTCTTCGAGGCGGACCGACCGACCGCGCCATGACCGAACACGACATCATCGCCGCCTTTTGGCGTTTGTTTGAGGCCCCGCTGATTTGGACCGGCGAGATCATCCTGTTCATCGTGAGCTTTGGAAAACATCGCCCCCGTTGGGACCTCTACCAAACCGAACGGGGCAGCCGCTGGGCCTTTTTCTCAGAGATCAGCTGGTGGATCGGCGCATTGTTCTGGCTGGGGGTTATGGTTGCGGTGTGTGCGTCTTGGGGGACGTAACCCGTGCGAAATGGGTGCGCCCCATCCCTCGGCTCCACCCCGAAATGTTGGCGCGATGAACGTGGGGTCGGGCGGATCGGCGTCAGCGCGTCCACCCGACCGCCACATCCATCACCATCCTCCGTTTATACAAACCGCTTCACGTACTCCTCGACCCCCATCAACGCACCGCCCGCCAAACGCTCGGCATCGTGCGACGTCGCCGCCATCTCCCCCGCCGCCACCGCCGCGTACATCCCCAGAAGCGCCTCGACCAGGTAAGGAGGCAGGCCGAACTGGGCGAGCATGGCGCCGAACTGCTCGGGATCGGCATCGACCGCCTGAATCGTTTTGCCACTGGCCGCCGACAACGCCGCCGCCACCTCGCTCAAATCGAGCGCCCGGGTTCCGGCGATTTCGTAGGTTTTGCCCTCGTGCCCCGACTCGGTCAGCACGGTCGCCAACGCCCGAGCGATGTCACCCCGCCCGATGTAGGCGACCTTGCCCGTCGCCCCCGGCTGGGCCAGAACGCCGCTCTCCAAGGCGTGGGGGATGGCGCTGTCGAGGTTTTCGAAATACTGGTTGTTGCGCATCAAGGTGTAGTCGAGCCCCGAAGATTTCAGATAGTCCTCGGTGTCGCCGTGGACCGCCCCAAAGGTGAACAAACTCGCAGGACTGGGATTGCTGAAGCTGGTGTAGACCACCCGCTTGACCCCGGCGTGCTTGGCAGCATCGATGGCGGCGCGGTGCTGGGCGATGCGCAGCTCGTTGGGGGCGTCGCCCGAGATCAGCAGCAGCACCTCACCACCAGCAAAAGCGGCCTCCAGGCTGGCAGCATCGCCGAAGTCGGCCCGAACGGTGGCGGCCCCTTGCGCGGCAAAGGGGGCAAGTTTGGCGGGATCGCGGCTGGTCAGACGCAGCTTGTCGGTGGACAGCCCCCGGTCGAGCAACGCTTGGGTGGTCAGGGTTCCGAGGTGACCGGCGGCGCCGGTGATGACGATGAAGGGGGATGCGCTGCTCATGGATTGCTCCTTGGGGTTGGGAACCATCGGTTCCTTGAGTAGGATTGGTTCCTTCAAGATACCGATCAACATCCCACCCGCAAGAAGGGTGGAAAAAGTCACCTGGTTACCGCCACGTCACCTTTGGAGTCCGAAATGGTTCTACGCCCCTGCAAAGCCAGCGCCGACTGGTCTCACCGCTGCCCGGTTCGTGACGTTCTCGACCGGGTCAGCGACCGTTGGAGTGTGTTGGTCCTGCATACCCTGCAACCGGGGACAATGCGATTTACCGAACTCAAGCGGGCCATCGGCGACATCTCGCAGCGGATGCTGGCCCAGACCCTGAGGCGTCTGGAGGAGGACGGCATGGTCACCCGCACCGTCCACCCCACCGTCCCCCCCAAGGTCGAATACACCCTCACCCCACTGGGGGCCTCGTTGATGGAACAGATGGAGGGATTGGTGCGGTGGGCGTCGATCAACCATGACGCGGTGCGGCAGGCGCGCAGCAGGTATGCCGAGGCAGTGTCATTGGACTGAAAGGGGGAGTGCGAAAGGGAGGCGCTGATCCCAATCGGGCCACCGAAGGCTGTGGGAACGGATTTCGATCCGCGAATGAGGCGGCAACACTGGCGTCCCAACCCCACCCTCACTCGATGCCCCCAAAGATACAGGGAAGTTGGAGGTGAGGGATCATGCTACGGGCAGGGGGTGGGGGCGACAGCGCTGGGGGGGAT
>MNWR01000093.1 GCA_001872725.1 Proteobacteria bacterium CG1_02_64_396
GGGATCATTATGTGGATCTATGCTGCACGGGATAGCGCCGAAAATCGGCAAAAAAAAACACGTGTAACGCCCCAATAAAGGGCGAATGGTCTTCTTTTGCCCGAACGCAAAAATAGGTCATAAACTGGGCGAAAAATGACCTTAAAAAGGTCGCCATGAAAGGTTTTTCATATGGACTAGGCGACTCTTCTAAAAAAATTCGTCGTCACTAGTACCGGGTGGGATGCGGGGATTTTTGGGCACGGATTCAGGTACTCATGAACCCAAAACCCAGGAGGATCACCCCGATGTCCGATGTCCACATCTTCAATCGCACGCACGCAGCCGACAGCAACGCCGCCCCGTCGATCCAAGCCCGCAAACCCTACACCCCCCCCGCGTGCGTCGACCTCTCCGCCCAGGCGACGCAAGGCAAGATTTATTCGACCAAGGAGGCGACAGGCTACTTCGGGATTGTGGGGGTGTCATAAGCACGGATCTGGCCATCGTTCGAGCCTTGCCCAACGCCCCCGGGGATTCTCCCCTGGGGGCGTCGTTTTTGGGGCTTTCCCCCATGATCGCGTGCCCCCCCGTTGCCGAACCCAGAAACCCGGAGCATGAGCCATGACCACCCCGGCAGGGACCAACGTCATCGACTTCGCCCGTCACCATGCGGCGTTTCGCAATCCCGCGTATCGGTTCGAGGTCTCTTCGCGCAGGATCCTCCCCGGCGCCGATCCGAGCGATTATCTCAAGGTTTATTACCCCTACCTCGATATCGCCCAGGTCGAGGCGGTCTTCGGCAACGCCGTCTACCCCTCCCGTTTTTACGGAGGGCGTGGCTACAACCTGGAACACAGCCTGACCGACCGCCACATCGCAACCCTGAATGGGCGGGGGATCGGGGTGAGCCTGACCCTGACCGGCCACTATTTCGACGAGGCGGTCTACCGGGCCAATGGGCCGTTTCTGGAGCGCTTCCATCGCCCCGGCAACGCCATCGTCTGCACCAACGACACCCTGGCCCGCCGCATTCGCCGCGACTTCCCCGATTACCTGCTTAAAGCCAGTCTCATCAAACACCTGACGACGGTGGACAAGGTCGAGCAGGCGCTCGAACTCTACGACCGCGCCGTCATTCCGATGGACATGAACGACGACGACCTCTTTCTGGCCGCCTTGCCCGACAAGGAGCGGATTGTTCTGTTCGCCAACGCCAACTGTGCCTATGCCTGTCCGGCCCGCACCTGTTATGTCGCCATCTCCCAACGCCACTGGGGCAAGGAGAAAACCCCCGGGGCGGGGTGCTCAACGCCGTGGCTGCCGCGCCAGGAGACCGGCCACACCTTCTTCGATGTCGACAAGTTCGCCCGCATGGGTTTTTCCCACTTCAAGCTGGTGCCCCGCCTCAACCCCAATTCCGAAGCGGTGTTGCGGATGTTGGCCGCCCCAAAAAAGGGGGCCGGGGTCGCTCGCCCCGCAGCCGCTCCCGCCGCGACGATCCACTCCTTTCCCAAATGTGGCCGCACCTGGCTGCGCACCCTGCTGGCCCACTATCTCAACCGCCACTTCGACTTGCAGGTGACGGTCAACCTGCAAACCCTGTTCACCCTCATCCCCAACGATCGCCCCGGCCTGAAGGGGGTGGAGCATTACCCGTTTGGCCACGTGGCCCGGATGCCCCTGGTGGTGGCCAGCCACGCCGCCGCCTCGCTCCGCCGTGGGGGCGATATTCTGCTGCTGCGTTCGATCCCCGACGTGGTGGTCTCCGATTATTTCCAGCACCGCAAGCTGGGGGCGTTCGCGGGGAGCCTGTCGGAGTTCATAGCGTGGGAGGAGGGGAGCCTGAGCCGCTATTGCGACTACCTGAACGGCTGGGCCGCGCAAGATGCGTGGCTGGGGATGCACGTGCTCACCTACGAAGGGCTGCATGCCGACACGGCGGGGGAGCTAACCCGGCTGTTGTGCCATCTGGGGGTGGAGGTCGATCCCGACCAGGTGGCCGAGGCGGTGGCCGAGGCGAGCTTTGCGGCGATGCAGCGGGAGGAACAAGGGGCGGGCCATGCCGGGATGCCCGACCCTAACGGCGATCCCGAGATGTTCAAGGTGCGCAAGGGGAAGGTGGGGGGGTATCGCGACTACCTCGACCAGGTCGAGATCGAGCGGCTGCAAACCCTCGTCGCGCAGCGGCTCTCCCCCGAGGCGCGGGCCATGTTCGAACATTTCGGGCTTGGTTGAGCCGATGGGTCCGATGGCAGCGCCGTCCATGTCGGTATTGTTGATTTCGCCGCCGCTCAATTCCCTGACGCATCCCCATGCGAGCCTTCCGGTGTTGACCGCCTTTTTGCGCGCCCGTGGCGTGCGGGTGGTGCAGCGCGATTTGGGGATCGAGGTGATGGAGGAGCTGTTCTCTGCGGCGGGGATCGCGGCGTTGGGGGGGCGAATTCGACGCAAGGCGGCTGCGGAGGATCCCGAAAGGGGGGGCAAGCGGCTGCGCGAAGCGCTTCTGATGGTCGATGTCGTGGCCGAGGGGATCGAGGCGGCCAAGGGGGTCATGCGCGACCGGGAGGCGTTTTACGATCCCGAACGCTACCTGCATGCCCACCGTCTGCTCGCCCGGGGGTTCGATCTGATCGAGGCGGCCCACCCCAACCTGCGTTTCAACGGCGATGCCCTGTCGATGCGCCACCCCGCCACCTTCGACAGCTGCGAGGCCTTCGCCGCCGATCCCGAGTCCCACCCTTTCCATGAAGCGATTCAGCGTCGACTTGCCGAACTCGTCGGCTCGGGCCCCTTCGACTGGATCGGCCTTTCGGTCACCTACACCGGGCAACTCCATTTCGCCTTTGCCCTGGCCCGCATGGCGCACGAGCTCTTCCCCGGGGTACCGGTCGTCATGGGGGGGGCGGCGATCAGTCTGGCCGAGGATACCCTGCGTCGCTTTGCGCAGCGGGCGTTTGCCCTGGCCGACGGTTTTGTTTTCGGCGAGGGGGAGGGGCCGCTGGGCAATCTGCTCAATCTGGTGTGCGATCCAGCGCAGGCGGGGGGGATTCACAAAAACCTGATGCTCTCCCCCGCCGTTCGCGCCCGGTTTGCGCTGCCCGACGACCTGGCGACGATCGCCCCCGTTACCGATCTCGACCAGTTGCCGACCCCCGACTACGGGGGGCTCGACTTGAGCCGCTACCTCACCCCCGAACCGATCTTCTTTTTGGGCAACACCCGGACTTGCTACTACGGCCAATGCGCCTTTTGCTCCTGCGGCTACGGCCACAAGGGGCGCTACGCCATCCGTTCGATGGCGAAGATCGAGCAGGATCTGCGCACCCTCAAGGAGCGGTTCGGCGCCCGCTGCCTGTTCTTCACCGACGATTGTCTTCCCCCCAAGCGCGGCCGGGAGATTGCCGAGTTTTTACACGGCGCCGGTTTGGACTTTGTTTGGTCGGCGTGGCTGCGTTACGAAAAGAGTTTCGACGACGACACGGTCGCGGCGCTGGTGCGCAGCGGTTTGCGGCAGGTCTCGTTTGGCAACGAGTCGGGATCGGCGCAGATGCTGGAGACGATGCGCAAAGGGACCGATCCGCAACGGGGGGTCGAGACGATCCGGCGGATGGCGGCCCACGGGGTCGGGATCGACCTGCAAAACTTCATCGGTTTTCCCGGCGAGACCCACGAGCAGGCGCAGGAGACGGTCCGTTTTCTCGTCGCGCTCAAGACGATGGTCACCACCTGCGCCTTCGGCGCCTACTACGTCGCCCACGGATCGCCGGTGGCGTTGGAGCCGACCGCCTTCGGGGTGTCGGATCTGCGCCTGATCGACCCCGAGCGGTTGATCCCCTCCTACCACTACACGGTTGACCGTGGCCCCGATCCCGCCGAGCTGCCCGATCTGTACAAGCGTTTTGCCGGTTTCATCCACCTGAACTTTCTGACCGGAACCTTCTTTTTGGAATTGGGGATCGGCGCCCACACCCTGCTCTATCACGAGCGGTACGGCTCCGCGTGGGTATGCAGCCGTTTGCCGCTATTGCTGCGGCGGCGCGGTCAATGGCAATCGGGCGACCGTTGGGGCGATGGGGTGCGTCGGGTGCTGCACCCGGACGGCAGTCTGTCGGCCTTCGATTCCCACAGCGGCGTGTTGCTGCGGGTCGAGCAGGGGCAGGGATGTCTGGCGGTTCTGGAGGGTGGGGCCGATGTACCCGATGCCAAGGTGCGCAGCGATTTGAATCTGCTCTTCAGGGAGGGGTTGGTCGGTCGGGAGCGGTCGTCTTGATCCGCCAGGGTTCCATCCTCGCCCGAGCCCGGCGGCCGTCTTCAGTCCCCCTCCCGTCTCCCCGGACCCCGGTTCATCAATGCGTCGATCAGGGGGAAGAGCTTGAGGCCGATCAGGTAGAGCTCGCCATGGCGTTGCCGTAGGGCCCGTTGTTGCTCGGCGTCGAGCCCTTGCGCGTGCAAATGTTTGCGCACGGCGGCGATCGGAAGCCCCGCCAGGTCGGGATCGAGGCTGCACAAACGGGCAAAACGGCGTTGCAGCGCCACCGTCTGTTCCAACTGTGCCCGCGCCTGCTCCAGTGCGATGGCCCCCCGCTGAAGAAGTCGCAGCGGGGTACAAAAAAAGGCGCCGCAGATGTGGGGACGGGGCGCCGCGTGGATGGTGCATGCCCGGTCGAAATGACGACAAGGCAAGGCGAAGATTGTTTTTTCGCCCCTGCGCCCGATGGAAAACCCCAGCGAGCGCGCCAGCGCAAGATCCTCGTCGCCGTAGATCCTCCCCACGTCGAACAGGGTGCCGTCGCAACATAAACCGCAGTCGATGCACAGTTGCTCGATCTGCTCCCGCGACGCCCCGGTATGTTGGTCCATCGTTTATCCCCTTTTGGGATCGAGCCGCGATGCGATCCTTGCCGCGACGATCCCGGAATCGGGATCGATCAAGGCGGGGATGCCGTGCCCGTGGTGTTCTTGCTTGATCGCCACGAGCGCAACCGGACCGGGAAAATCGGTCATTCATTCCCCCCGTACTCGAATGCCCCCACCACCGCGAATCCCAAAAACGACCTCCCCCCGGTCACCGCCACCCGGTCGGTGGCGACCCAGGCATGGGCCTTGAGCCCCTTGGCTTCGTCTTTGGCGACCCCGAGGCAGAGTAGGTAGGGGATGCGGTGCACCCGCAGCGCCAGCGCCGCCACCATCGCCTGGGCCAGACACTTCGACTGCCAGGGGGTGATCGCGGCGGTCGCCTCGATCAGTCGTCCCAGGCGGTAGGCGCGGCTCATTTGCGCACGTGTCGCCAAGGGGATGGCGGGGCCGTCGGGATTCATAACCCCCAGATGGGGGGCGATGCGGCGGAAGGGGGCGATGAGCAGCGCCAGCCGCGCCAGCCCCAGCAGCACGAAGACCGGCAGGAACCAGACCTTTTCGAGTTTGGAGCGGCGGGCAAGGGTGCGGGCCTTGCGTAGGATGAGGGCGGGGGTCATGGGGTTTTCATTGAGGGAGGATGTTCGGCGACGGGGTCGGGTTTGGTGAGATCGCCGCTTTTGTAGGAGCGGACCCCGTCCGCGAACGGTTTGCCCGCCCTGCCCGGTTCGGCGACGGGGTCGCCCCCCACGACAGCGCCGCTTTTGTAGGAGCGGACCCCGTCCGCGAACGGTTTGCCCGCCCCGCCTGGTTCGGCGACGGGGTCGCCTCCTACAACATTGCCGTTTTTGTAGGAGCGGACCCTGTCCGCGAACGATTTGCCCGCCCCGCCTGGTTCGGCGACGGGGTCGCCTCCTACGACATCGCCGCTTTTGTAGGAGCGGACCCTGTCCGCGAACGGTTTGCCCGCCCCGCCTGGTTCGGCGACGGGGTCGCCCCCCACGACATCGCCGCCTTCGTAGGAGCGGACCCCGTCCGCGAACGGTTTGCCCGCCCCGCCTGGTTCGGCGACGGGGTCGCCCCCCACGACATCGTCGCCTTCGTAGGAGCGGACCCCGTCCGCGAACAGACGGCGCGGCGTTTGTGAGGTCGTTGCGACGTTCCCCCTCAACACACCTGCACCACCTCGTGCTCCAGCATTTGCGCCACGAAGGCGAGCGTGTCGGCCTGGGCGGTTGCCTCATCGACCTCATAAACAGCGCAGAGCTTCTCGGCGATCTCGGCCACGGTTAGCGGCTTCTCCAACCAGCCCCAGATGTCCGATCCGGTGGCGTCGATGCCGTAATACTTCCCCTTGGCGATGCTCATCATGACGACCTCGCCGTCCATGTCGGTGGCGATCAGGTCGGGGTTGCGCTCGATGCGGGTGGTCAGGGCGATGTTGGCCACGTCGGGTTCCTCGTTGAGATGTGGGTGGTCGGTGAAACGGTGTCAGGTGAAGGGTATTTCCACGGGGCGGTGTTGGGAATTGCACCCCTCGGGTTTTGCCCGGGGATGACGGGGCGGTTCACACCGGATTCCCCGCATCGTCCAAATAACCCAGCCGCCGCATCACTTCCCCGTGGTCGGTGACGATTTTGGCTACCTGCTCGGGGTTGAGCTTGTCGCGCCACCCCCCGGTTTTCCCTTCGCCGAAGAAGGCCCCCGCTTTGCGGGAGCGCTCCCGGAACCCCTTTTCCGCCTCCTGCGCCCGCAGATTTTCGATGGCGGCGGCGTCGATGGCCCGGCTCACCCGCTCGGGATTGCTCGGCAGTCCCAGCAGGGTGGCGGCGCGGGTGAAGGTGGACAGGGGGGCGTTTTTCATGTCCTCGAAGCGGATGACCTCCAGTCGGATCCCTTCGGCCTCGATCCAACTCAAAACGTGGTCCGACCAGGTTCCCATCGGCTGATGTACCTGGTTGCCGATGCCATGGGTTCCCATGACCAGCCCGAAATCGGGGTTGCCCATCGCGGCGATGGTGTCGTCCAGATTCATCCCCATGTGGCGGGCAAACGAGGGGGCGACATCGAGGGGGTTGCGCACGATGTAGAGCGCTGCGGTGGTCGCCTCGGCGGGGAAGAGCGCATCGCCATTCGCAAGGCGAACGTAGGCGTCGTGCACCTTGACGTAGCGGGGCTCAGGCTCCGCCCCGCTCCAGCGGTAAACCAGGGGGCGCAAATGCATGATCTCGTCGGGGGTCAGGTCGGCCGAATCGAATCCCAACACCTCGTCGATCCACCGCCGTCCACTGGCGATGCCATCGGTCTGCATGTTGTTGATGTCGATCTGCGCCTCCTCCTTCCCCCGCAGGGCGGTCAAAAAGGCGCGAAACCAGGTGTTGCCCGATTTAGGATAGGAGGCCAGCCAGTAGCTCGATCCACTCATGCTTCACCTGTGTGGACAAGGTCGAGCAAGCGGTCGGTCAGGGCGCCGACGTAATCGCCGCCGCCAGGGTAGGACAGAGCCCAAAGCCGGATGTGTCCCGATAGGGCGGCGATTTGGGCCATGTGCTGGGTTTTGAGGCCCATGTGGTCCATGAAGGAGATGCGGTAGGTGTTTTTGCGCAGCGGCATGAAGCGGTTCATCCCCCACAGCGGTTCGGCGACGATTTCTTCCAGTGTGGTGGCTGAAAGGAGCACGACCCAGCGCACCGGCGACGGTTGGGTTGTGACGGCATCGGCCAACGGGAGGTGGTAGCGCTCCAACCCCGGTCGGACGGGGGTCAGGTCGTCGCGGGGGATGTCGAGCATCTTCAGCGCGTTGCGCCACAGCTTGAGGCGGGGGATTCC
This sequence comes from Proteobacteria bacterium CG1_02_64_396, assembly GCA_001872725.1. Classification (NCBI taxonomy): domain Bacteria; kingdom Pseudomonadati; phylum Pseudomonadota; species Proteobacteria bacterium CG1_02_64_396. Next base: position 7,666 of record MNWR01000093.1, read on the forward strand.
CGGCAGCGCTCGGTGTTGCTCGTCCAGGGCGATCACGTCGTCGGCCACGATGCGATGCCCCCGTTTCATCAGCTCGGCGGCCAGGGTCGATTTGCCGCTGCCCGAACTGCCCAAAATCAAGATCGCCTGCCCGTTGATTTCGACGGCGGCGCCGTGCATGACCAAGCGGTCGCGCTGGAAAAGCAGCGCCGCCAATGGGGAGGCGAGCAAGAAGTTGCGGATGCTGGCCTCGTCGCTGCCGGGTTCGGGATCGATGACGATGCGATTGCCGCCCCGCACCCAGAACCGGGCCACCTTGGGGATTGCCAGCCACAGGTTGTGGCGGTCGGCCCGGGTCAGGGGGCCGATGCGGGGAATCTCGGCGGGACCATCCTTGGGGATGGGTCCGATCTCGACGATGGCGTCGGGGAGGCCGTCCGAAAGGGGGAGCTCCGGCAGGGGGAGGTCGCTTTCCAGGGTCAGGCCGCAAAGGCGGTAACGGCTCATGGGGTGGGCCTCGTGGCGGTGCATTCCGTCCCCCCCGATGAGGCGTCATTCCGGGGCCCCGGAGTCCCGAAGGGATGCAGGGGAACCCGGAATCCACCGCTTGGCATGGCGTTCCAGGGATGGGGCGTGGTTGGTTTCGGGTGGATTCCGGGTTCGGCTGCGGCGTCCCGGAATGACGCCTGGGTGGGGGCGGGCGGGGGAAAGGTAACAACCCGTGCCGCCATCATCCGCCCGTCCCCTGCGCCGGGGCGTTCCGGGCGATGTCGTCCAAAATCAACCCGGCCAGCTTCTCGGCCGGGTAATCCCCCCCGGCGGGGCGGAGGATGCGGCACAGCCGGATGCGACCGGCGAGCAGGCCGATTTGCGCCAATTGTGCCTCGTGACGCCCCATGGCGGAGCCGAAGCGGCGGCGGTAAAGGTTGCGCGACAACGGCAAAAAGCGGTTGCGCCCCTCGATCGCTTCGAAACGCAGATCGTGGCCGTCATGGGGGATCAGGATGTAAACCCAGCGCACCGGCATGGGGGCGAGCGGCTGGGCGTGGGCCAGGGGGAGGTGGTACTTCTCGAAGTCCCTGCCGATGCGTTGCAAACCCGAGGTGTCGATGGCCAGATCGTCGGCCGCCTCCTGCCACAACTTGATGCGGGGGATGCCGGGGATGGCATTGCCGTCGGCGCAGACCGGCACCACGTCGTCGGCCAGCACCGGGTGGCCCCGTTTCATGAAGGCGGCGGCCAGGGTCGATTTGCCTGCCCCCGAGCGGCCCAAACACAGCAACGCCTGCCCATCGAGCGCCACCGCATTGCCGTGCAGCACCAAAAAACCCCGCTGCAACAGGATCGCCCCCAACATCGAGCCGAGCAGGAAGAGGCGCAGCGTGTCTTCGTCGGCCCCCGGTTCGGCATCGATCACGACCCGATTCCCCCCCTGGGCGAGGAAGCTGCCGACCTGGGGAACGCGCAGCCAAACGGCGTCGGCGGCGATCTTGAGGTTGGGGGTCAAACGGCTCGATTCGGGCAGCAGCGCTTCGGACGCCTGGCCCCGGACGATGCACACGTCGGCCGCCCCGTCGGCGGCGATTTCAGGCGCTTCGGGCAGGGGGATGACGCTTTCGAGGGTCAGTCCGTAGAGGAGGTGGCGGTGGGACATGGGACTCGGGGGATCGATGAAGTGTGAAAAAGTCCCGGCAGATTAAGGGGTGAACGGCGATTGGCAAGTAAAGGGTCGACATGACGGCGGGGCGACCCAAAACAACGCCCCGCGCCGGGATGCCGGGGCGGGGCGTTGTCAAAAGGCCGAGGTTCGCAGGGGTTAAGAGGGGCCTACGGCGGTGCCGCTCTCGATGGGGGCGACGGTTGTTTTCGCCTCGGTCTCTTCCAGCGCCTCCAGGTCGACGATGCTGGGGGGGGTGTAGGCAAGACGTTGGGCGGTTTCGGGGGTTGGGGCGGTGTGCATAGGTGGGACGCTCCTGAAGGGGGGTGACGATGGGGCGGGTGCCCCACGGGGTGGGTGTTTCGCAGGCTTTTACCCCCCCCGTCCCGTGAAGTCAAGGCAGGAATTCGGCCCAATGGGGTCGGTGGAGGGAGACGTCGTGTCGCGGCGGTTCTTCCCCCCAAGACCGGTTGGCCCACCGATGGATTCGGTCCGCCCCACGTAGGAGGCGACCCCATCGCCGAACCAAGCAGGGCGGGCCACCCATTCGCAGGCAGCGCAGCAACCTCACAAACGCCGCGCCGTCTGTTCGCGGACTTCGGTCCGCTCCTACAAAAGCGGCGATCTCACCGAACCCGATGCCGCCGCCGAATCCGATGTCGTAGGAGGCGACCCTGTCGCCGAACCCTTGCTGTTTCAAAACCCAGCGGCCGCCTTGCCGCGATTGGGATCCCCGCCGCGCCGTGTATCATCCCTCCCCCTTGTCGCGCCCTTCCCGGAGTCGCCCACCCATGTTTGCCGCCATTCTGACCCTCGACGACAGTGCCGCCCCCGAGCAGTGGGGCGACCCCGAGCGCTTGCTGGCCGCCCTGGCACCTTTGACCCCCCCTGAGCGAACCGGCATTCATCGCGGCGAGCGGCTGCTGGCGGTTCAGCTGCGCCATCGCGGCCACGGCGACCCCGACGAGCCGCTCCCCCTGGTGTGCCCCCGCAGCGGCAGGGTCATCCTCTTCTGGGGGCGGCTCGACAACCGGGGTGAGTTGCGGGCGCAGTTGGGGATGGAGGAGGGGGGCGACGCCGCGCTGGTACTGGCGGGGTACGAGCGCTGGGGGCGGTCGCTGCCCGAGCATCTGGTTGGCGATTTCGCCTTCATGGCGGTCGATCCCCGCGAAGGGAGCGCCCTGCTTGTTCGCGATCCCCTGGGGATCAAGCCGCTCTATTACCTGAACACCGGTAAAGCGCTGATCGTCGCCTCTTCGGCGGCGGTCTTCCCCACCTTGGGGCGCGACCGCCCCGAACCCGACCCCGACTGGATGGCCCGTTTTCTGGCTTGCACTTCAAAAAGTCACACCACCACCGGTTTTTCCGGGGTGCTCAAGCTCCCCGGCAGCCATCTGCTTGGCGTCGCCAACGGGGCGACGAGCGAGCCCAGGCGCTACTTCGAATTCCGTAACGATCCCCCCTTCGCCCTGCGCCATGACGAACGTTGGGTCGAGGCCTACCGGGAGCGGCTAGAAGAGGCGATCACCTGCCGTCTCGATCCCGACCACCCCATTGGGACCGAACACAGCGGCGGCCTCGATTCCTCCAGCATCGCCGCCTACCTGGCTCATCTGCTCGGCAATCCCGGCGACCGGCTGCACGCCTTCGGCTACGCCTTCAGCGAGGAGGAGCCCGACTGCATCCTGGGGACCAGCCTCTATGCCGGCATCCGGCACAACCATGTGATCACCAACCGGATGTTCGAAGACAAAAACGAACGGATCGACGAGGCGCTGCGGGTGCTGGGCTACCCCGAGGAGCACGGCAACGGCTCGGGCCACATCTTGTTTTACCGGGAATGCCAACTGCGGGGGATCCCGACCCTGCATTCGGGCTTCGGGGGGGACGAGGTGGTGACCCAATCGGGCCATCACCTGCGCCACGAAATGCTCGACCGAGGCCATTACGGCCCCCTGTTCGGCATCCTGCCGGGCAATCCGATCACCCGGAGTTTGCGCTGGGGCAAGGCGGTGGCGACCCGGCTGCCCAATTCCGACCATTTTGGCCCCATTCTGGCGGTGCAAGAGCGGGCTCAGGCGGGGTGGTTTTTGCGGGGCGAAATGGTGGAGCGGCTCGATCTGGTGGCCGACCATCTCCAGCGGGCCCGATATGCCGCCCCCTACCGGCGCATCAACGAGTTTGCCCTGGGACGTCTCGGCGAGGCGTTTGTCCCCACCCGCCTAGAAAACTGCACGTCGATGGCGGCCGCCTACGGGGTCGATTACCGCTGGCCCCTGCTCGATGTGCGCTTGATTCAGCAATACCTCGACACCCCCGCCATCGAAAAGGCCGATCGCCGCATGGGGCGATTGCTGCATCGCCGCGCCGTCGCCCCGGTGCTGGGCCCCAAGGTGGCATGGAAGCCCGAAAAATCGATGGGCAATCTGGTGGGCGAGGTTCAGGGGAACCTCGCCAAGGTCGTGGCCCAAGTCCGCGTGGCCGAGGCGCGGTTGCACCCCGCCTTGGAGCCCTTGATCGACCGGACCCTGCTGCGGGCGCGGATCGAGGCGGCCGAGGCGCTGGGGGACAGCCGAGTGTTGGAGCAGGTTCATGCGCAGCTCAGAACGTTGCTCCCCCTGGTTTGGCTCGACCGCTGGCTGCACGAAGGGGCGGCGACGGGGGGGCAGGGGTGAGCCTCTCCCGCTGGTGGCGCTTGCTGCTGCGCGAGGTGATTCGGCGCCCGTTTCCCCATGGGGTGCTCCATCCGCGCTTTTTGCTGCCGGGGCAGTCCCGGCAGGTGGGTATCCACCGCACGTTGTGGCGGATGGGGCGGCCCCGCTCCATTCCCGTGCTGGTGTGGTGGCCGTTGGAATTGTTGCTTTGGCTGCGTTGGGCCCTTTGGAGCGGCTGGGGCCCCTTGTGGCGGACGGTGCGGCGGTTGGGCCCTGTGGTGGCCGAGGCGGAGGGGATCCCGGTTTGGCGGCAGGGGTTGAGACTGGCCCGAATCAGCCTGCTGGGGGGGATCCCGGCGGCGGCGCTGTACCCCTTTTGCCTCTATCGCGCAGACGGTGCCCGGCGAATGTGGGATTACCTCTACGACACCGAGACGGTCCCCTTCCATCGCTGGGAGAGCGCCCCTTTGGGGCTCTCCCGCGCTTCGCTGGACCTGGTGCAGGACAAGGCGGCCTTGAGCGAGGCGGCCCGGGCGCTGGGGGTCGCCACGGCGGGGAATTTGGGGGTGTTGCCGAAAGGAGGAACGCCCGATTTGCCCCCCTACCTCGACCATCCCGGCGGCATCTTCGTCAAGCTGCGCAGCGGCAATCGGGCCGAGGATGCCTTCGCCTTGGCGCGCCAGGGTGGGCGGCTTTCGATCCGCTGCCTGCACGGCAAAACCCTTGAGGAACAAGCATTGCCGGATCACCTACGCGCTATGGCGGCCAAGGACGATCTGCTGGTGCAGCCGCTGCTGACCACCCACCCCGATCTGCAAACGGCGTGCGCCATCGACGACGTTGCCACCCTGCGTTTGATCACCCGGCGGGTCGGCGAAGAGGTAGTGTCGGCGTGGGCCATGGTGGAGCTGGCGGTTGAGCGCTCCGAGGAGGGGCATCCCCTTTATGTCATTCTTGCGCTGGCGGAGGATGGGCGGATCAAGCGTTTTCCCGAGGCTGTCCCCCTGCCTGCCGAGGCGCGTGCGCGCATCGCCAAGGTGGAGGCGCTTCTATCGGGGCAAATCCTGCCGGGATGGACGGCGATGCGGCAGGGGAGTCTTCTGCTGCACCAACGGCTGCTGCCCGACCTGGCGACCATCGCTTGGGATTGGGCGCTGACCCCGCAAGGGGGGCGTTTGTTGGAGGGCAATTTCGGTTGGGGGATGCAGCTCCCGCAAACCATACACGGGGGGCTGTTGAGGGATGGACGCGATGGGTGATCTGAACGTGCAGGGGCAATCGGCCACACCGGCGGAACTACGCCGTTTTTTAAAGGTGCTTTGGCATTTCGACCGACGCGCCGTCGCCTTTTTGCTGACCACCAACATTTTGGCGGCGCTGACCGCCGGGGCGGGGTTCGTCCTGCTGTTGCCGTTGCTGTCGCTGGCCGGGGTGATGGGGGCGGGCGGGGACGGCTGGAGTGCCACCTTCGAAGCGATGCTGGGAACGGTGGGGCTGCACCTGAATCTGGCCACCGCTTTGATCCTCTTCGTGGTGCTGGTGGGGCTGCAAACCTGGTTGACCTTGCTGCGTGATCGGCAATCCCAGGCGCTGCAACTGCGCTTTGGCGACCATCTGCGCCTGACCCTTTACCACGCCATGGCGGCCGCCCGCTGGCGCTGGCTGACCCGACGCCACAGCGCCGACCTGCTCGGGGTGCTGACCAACGACATTCAGCGGGTCGGATCGGGAACCTTCCATCTGCTGCAATTGCTCACCACCGCGCTGCTGACCACCGTCTACCTTGGCGTGGCGTTGCTGATTTCGCCCTTCGTTACCGCACTGGCGCTGGTTACCGGCGCCCTGCTCTGGTTGGTGCTGCGCCGTGGCGACACGGTGGCCAAACACAGCGGCGCCCTGCTCAGTCAGGCGACTCGGGGGATGTTCACCCTGGCCCAAGAATTCTTGGCGGCGATGAAACTGACCAAGATCCACGGCGAGGAGGGGGAAAACGTCGCCCTGTTCGAGGGGATCACCTCTCGGCTGCGGGGGCATCAACTGCGCTTCAACCACGTCCGCACCCGGGTGATGGCGACCTACAAAATCGGCGGGGCGCTGGTGCTGGCGGGGTTGACCTGGGTGGCGCTGGATGTACTGCACCTGCCCACCGCCAGCCTCTTGGTACTCATCGCCCTGTTCGCCAAGCTGCTCCCCTCGCTGTCGCAGGTGCAAACCGGAATCCAGCAGCTTTGGCACATGTTGCCCGCCTTCACCACCTGGCGGCTGTTGGTGGCCGAGGGGGAGGAACACGCCGATCCGACCCGTCATGTGCCGGGGGGGGAGGCGCCCGCGCTGCTGCGCGCCATCGCCCTTGAGGCGGTTGCCTACCGCCACCCCACCTCCGATTTTGTGGTCAATGCCGCCGAGCTGCACATTCCGGCCCGCGCCACCACCGCCATCGTTGGCCCCTCGGGCAGCGGCAAGACGACCCTGCTCGATCTGATCTGCGGGTTGATCCCCCCCGATCATGGGGCGCTGCGACTCGACGATCTGCCGCTGGAACAGGCGCTCACCCAGGGCTGGCGGAGCAAGATCGCCTACGTCCCGCAAGAGACCACCATCCTCGACGGGACGGCGCGGGAGAACCTGCTCTGGGGCAACCGGGCCAGCGAAGAAGAGATCGCCGACGCCCTGCGCCACGCCGCCGCCGAGTTTTTGCTCGCCCTGCCCCAGGGACTCGACACCCAGGTCGGGGAGCGAGGGGTGCGGTTGTCGGGGGGTGAAAAACAGCGGCTCGCCCTGGCCCGCGCCCTGCTGCGCCGCCCGGAGCTGCTGATCTTGGACGAGGCGACCAGTGCGCTCGACCGCGACAACGAACGGGCGATTTTAGAGGCGGTGCGGGGGCTGCACGGGCAGATGACGATTCTGATCGTCACCCACCGTCACGAGTGGCTCGACGGCTTGATCGACGGTCGGGCCGAGGTGGCGGCGGGGGTGGTCGGGGGATGGAGTCCGGCATGAGCACATCCGAAACCTTCATCATGACCGACCGGGTGCGGTCGCTGGTCTACGGGGCGTTGGCCCCCTCTCCGCCGGACGACTTGGCGCAGCGGGTCGCCGCCTTGAATCCCGAGGAGTGGCAGGCGGTGCTGCATTTGGTCCGGCAACATCGGGTGGGGCCGATGCTGTTTTGGGGGTTGAGCCGGGGCGGACTGCTGGAGCGGGTGCCACACGAGGTGGCGGCAACCTTGCAACAGCAGCAGCGCCGTTGGGGTATGCGCAATCTAAAAACCCACGCCGAATTGGTGCGGGTGTGCCGGTTGCTTGAAGAGGCGGGGATCGAAACCATCGCCCTCAAGGGGGCCTATCTGGCGACCTTCGCCTACCCCTCGCTGGGGCTGCGCCCACTGCGCGACATCGACCTGCTGGTTCATCCCGACGACGGAATGAAGGCATTCGAAATCTTGCAAGGCCAGGGTTATGTCCCCGAGGAGCACGGCGATGCCCAGGCCTATGTCACCCAGATCAAACATCTGCCCCGGCTTGACCATCCCCATGGGGTGTCGGTCGAGTTGCACCTACGCCTGACCTCGCCGCGCGGAGACTTCGCCGACCGCCCCTGGATCGTCGATGACGAGGCCACCCTGTGGGGGCGGAGCGTCGTTCGGACGGTCGGGGGGAGCGATCTCCGTTTTTTGGAGCCGGTTGATCTGCTTCTACATTTGGCGCTGCACGCCACGGTCGATCACCGCCTGAGCATCGGCCCCCTCGGGATGGTCGATTTTGCTTGGCTGGCCCACACCCATGATCTCGATTGGGAGCGGGTCATGGCCCGCGCCTGCACCTGCGGTTTAGAAAAACAGACGCTGTCGGTTTTGGGGCTGGCGGCCCGTCGTTTCGGTACGCCGCTTCCCGCGTTGGTGTTGGGGCGTCTTGATGGCAACGAAGCCTGGCTGGAGAGCGCCGATCATCTGATTTATGCCGACGCCGAGCATTTGTTCGTCATGAAGCGGGCGGTGATGGGGTTGGCGCAAGGGTCGTTGGGCGACCGGTTGCGGCAACTGGCGGCTTTGTTGTTCCCCGAACGAGATGCGTTGGCTGCCGAGTGTCGTGTTCGGCCCGGTCCCTGGCTGGCGCTGAATTACCCTTCGTACTGGATCAAACGGTTGCGCAAACTCTTTTCTCGCTCCGGCGCTTCGGTTCTAAGGCATCGCCACAGCCTTAAAACCGTGGCCGATCATCAAAGTGCTTTTGATGACTGGTTGGCGAGGGGGCCCAAACCGTAAATCGTCGGGGATGCCAGATGGAGCGGTTTTGCCCATAATGCGACGATCAAATTCATGTCAGTCCCCGTTGTGTGGGCTCCGCGAACCCCGCCGACACAAGTTTTATCGACCCGACGAAGACCCCATGACCGCCAAAATCTCCCTCGACGCCGTCCGTTCCGAATTACCCAAACTCCTCAAACCCCGTGGCCCCCTCGACAAGGTGGTCATCGCCACCCGTGGCTCCAAGCTGGCGCTGTGGCAGAGCAACTGGGTCAAACGGTTGCTTGAGGCGGCCCACCCCGAGATCACGGTGGAGCTGCTGATTATGAAAACCCAGGGCGACATCATCCTCGATGTGCCGCTGGCTCAGGTGGGGGGTAAGGGGCTCTTTGTGAAGGAGCTTGAAGAGGCGCTGCTCGACGGGCGGGCCGATCTGGCGGTGCACTCGATGAAGGATGTCCCCACGGTGCTCCCCGAGGGGTTGGGGATCACGGTAATGCTGCCGCGCGAAGATCCCCGCGATGCTTTTCTCTCGGTGAAGTACGACAGCTTCGCGGCGCTGCCCCAGGGGGCCAAGGTGGGGACCTCCTCCCTGCGGCGCAAGGCGCAATTGCTGGCGGTGCGGCCCGATCTGCACATCTTCGACCTGCGCGGCAACGTCGATACCCGCATCCGCAAGCTCGAAGAGGGGCAATACGACGCCATCATCCTGGCCCACGCCGGGGTGCGCCGCCTGGGGGTGACCCAGCACGTCAAGGGGGTGCTCGATCCCGAGGTGATGCTCCCCGCCGTGGCGCAGGGGGTGGTGGGGATCGAAACGCGGTTGAATGACGAAAAGTTGCTGGCCGGGATCGACTTCCTCCACGACGAGGCGGCGACCGTGGCCGCCACCGCCGAGCGGGCGCTGCTGCGCCGTCTGGAGGGGGGGTGTCAGGTCCCCATCGCCGCCCACGCCACCCTCGAAGGGGGGGGGCTGGTGCTCGAAGGGCTGGTCGCCGGTCTAGATGGCAAACAGATTCTGCGCAAGGGTAAGGCGGGTCTGCCCGAGGATGCCCAATGGCTGGGGACCACCCTGGCCGAGGATTTGATTGCCGCCGGGGCCGACAAGCTGCTGGCCGAGCTGGAGGGGCGTTAAGCCCGATGACCCCCCTCGTGCTCTTGACCCGTCCTCGCGCCCAATCGGAGGCGATGCTGGGGGCAGTAAAGGCGCGGGGCTGGGAGGCGCTGGTCTGGCCCCTCAAGGCGATTGAGCCGCCGAGTAACCCGGCCCCCGCCGAAGCTGCGCTGCGTGATCTTCAACCGGGGGACACCCTGTTTTTTGGCAGTGCCAACGCGGCTGAGGGCTGGGTGGGCAAGGCCAAGAGGTTGGGGATCGCCCCCTTTTCGAAGGGGGTCGAGGTGTGGTGTGTTGGTGGGGCGACCGCGCGGGCGTTGGCCGCCCATGGTTGCCAGCCAACGTTGATTCCCGAGCAGGCCAACTCCGAAGGGGTGTGGGATCAAGCGCTGCGGGAGGGGCGGCTCGATCCGCCACGCCGGATGATTCTCCCCCGCGGCGAGCATGGCCGGGAGTGGTTGGGGGAGCAGTTGACGGCGCGAGGGTGGCAGGTGCTGCCGGTGGCAGTCTATCGGGTGGTCGATGTGCGACCCGATATGGGGGCGCTGGAGCGGGTGCTGAGTCCCGGACGACCCGTGGCGGCGCTGTTGTTTCAGGCCTCGGCGGTCGCCCCTGCCGTGGAGGCCCTATCGGCTGTGGCCGTCCCGGTGTGCTGGGGCGCCCTCTCCGAACCGGTCGCTCGGGCATTGCGTGAACGGGGCATCGAGCCGTTCCAGGGTGCCGACCACCGCGCCGACGCCTTGCTCGATGCCCTGATGCAGTGCCAAGGTTTTGGGCCGTCGCCCCATTGAGTTGTTTGCGATTTCATCTGCTGGAGCCCTCATGACCATCCGTACCCGCCGTCTGCGCCGCACCGACAACCTGCGCCGCATGGTGCAGGAGACCCGTCTGGCCGCGACCGACCTGATCGCCCCCCTCTTCGTGGTGCCGGGCCGCGGGATCCGCAAACCGATTGGTTCGATGCCGGGGGTTAATCAGACCTCCATCGACGAGCTGATCGCCGATTGCCAGCGTCTCTACGGGCTTGGGGTTCCCGCCGTCATCCTTTTTGGTATCCCCGCCCACAAAGATGCGGTGGGCTCCGAGGCCTACGCCGAGCACGGCATCGTGCAAGAGGCGGTGCGGGCGCTGAAGAAAGCGCTGCCCGATCTGGTTGTGATCACCGACGTCTGCCTGTGCGAATACACCGATCACGGTCACTGCGGCATCATTCATGACGGCGAGGTCCTCAACGATCCCACCGTCCAGGTGCTGGTGCGCGAGGCGGTCAGCCATGCCAAGGCTGGAGCCGACATGGTCGCCCCTTCCGACATGATGGACGGCCGGGTCGCCGCCATTCGGGCGGGGCTCGACGCCGCCGGCTTCGAACACATCCCCATCATGGCCTACTCCACCAAGTTCGCCTCGGGCTACTACGGCCCCTTTCGCGAGGCGGCCGAGTCGACCCCCGCCTTCGGCGACCGCCGGGCGTATCAAATGGATCCGGCCAATCGGCTGGAGGCGATCCGCGAAAGCCTGATCGACGAGGCCGAGGGGGCCGACATCCTCATGGTCAAGCCGGCGCTCGCCTACCTCGACATCCTGCGCGACATTCGCGAGGTCACCCGGCTGCCCCTGGCCGCCTACAACGTCAGCGGCGAGTACAGCATGATCAAACTGGCGGGACAGGCGGGGGTGATCGACGGCGACCGGGTGATGATGGAGACCCTGATCGGCATGCGCCGAGCCGGGGCCGATCTGATCCTCACCTATTTCGCCGAGGATGCCGCCCGTCTGCTCAAGGAGGGTTTGTGAGCGAACCAACCCGCACCGATACCCCACCGCCTGAACCGAAGGTCGTAGGCAACGATCCGGTCGAGGAACAGGTGACCCCAAGCGATTCTCGACCCGACGCACGACAAGAGGCAGAGAGGGTCGAGGTCTTGCAGGACCAAGAGCCTCACAAGGCGACCGACGAAGCCGCACCGCCTCGCCAAGGTGGGGGCTTGGGGCGCAAATGGTTGATTTTGGCGCTGCTGATCGTCGCGGTACCGGTCGGTTGGCTGGGTTGGCGCGCCCAGGACTACCATGCCGATCAGGGCCATTGGCCCACGGTCGCCACCATGAAGGGGTGGCTGTCGGGGCAGGTGGAACCGACCCCTTTCGAGCGGGCGTGGCAGGAGCAGCATCGCACGATGCAAAGCAAGGTTTTGGGACTTGAGCGGCAAAACAGTGCGCTTTCAGACCGGGTGCAAACCCTGGAGGAGGAGCGCCGCGAGCTGAGCCAACGTTTCGATGCCCTGGCCAGCCGTTTAGAAGCCGGACTGGCGGCTCAGTCGCTCCCAGTTCAAACCGACGCTGGAATGAGCGACAACGGCGAAGCGCTGGCCGCTCTGGGGCGTCGGCTGCAAACCCTGGAACAACAGGTGGCTGCCGGGTTAATCCCCCAGGCCACCGCCCCTGAGCTGGTGCAAGCGTTGTGGGATCGGGGTTGGTTTGGCGCCGTGGCAGCCTTGGTCGAAAACCCCGACGACCGTCGTTTGGCCCAAGGTGCCCAGCGGGTTCGTGGCGAACTGTTGCAACTGCTGCAAGGCGGTGAATCGGTGGAGGAAGAGCATTACTGGGGTGGCTTGGTCACCCTGCGCCAGGGGGCAAGTACAAACGGTCGGCAGGCGACGCTGGCATTGCTGCTGGGCGACTGGCAGGGGCTGGCCCGAGCCATCGAGCAACTTCAAGGGTCGGCACCCCAAACGGGCGCCACCTTCGAGCAATTTGAGGCGCTACGGCGTCAAGGTGAGGGGCGATGGGCTTCCTCCGCATCCTGATTGTTTCGCTCACCCTGGGGCTGGCCGGTTGGGCTGCCGTGGCGGTGGGGCCGTCGACACTGCTTGCTCCGGTCACCCTGCAAGGAGGTGATTGGGCGCTGAGCGCGCCGCTGTGGTTGCTGGTGTTGCTGCTGCTGGCGGTCGCGGCGCTGGGGAGCGGGTTGATTCATTTGCTGACCCTGCCGGGGCGGCTACGCCGCTGGCGGCAACGCCGTGCTCGTGAGCGGATCTGGGGGGCGGCCGAGGCGGGACTGATCGAGGCGTTGCGCGGCGAACATGGGGTCGGAATGCGACGCTTCGAAAACCTATCGGTTCAGTACCCCGATCTGGTGTTGATGCGCTGGTTGCGACCCCTGCTCGGTTCGGGTCCTCGTCCCGACGGTAGAGACGGCCAGGTGATCGGACTGCGGCAACAGGCCCTCAACGCCGAACAATCGGGCGATTGGGCTCAGGTGCGGCAGGCGGCGCTGCAATGGGTCGATTTGGCCCCCAAAAGCGGGGGGGGTTGGTGGTACGGCTTTGCAGCCGAGTTGCACCTCGACCCCGAACAGGCCGAGCGCTGGCTTAGCGGCCTGAAGGGGGATCGTTCCGCCAAAGAGAGGGCCAAGCAGATGCTGGCCTGGGTTCGGGCTTGGCGTTTTTTTCAGCAAGGGGATCTGGCTTCGGCGTTTGCTCAGGCCTATGCGGGGCGGGACGACCTTCGTGTGCGCCGTTTTGCGGTGATGCTCGGCGCTTTGCTCGGCAAAGAGAGTGCGGTCAAGCGGTTGGAGATGGCCGACATGGCCCCCTTGGTTCCCTATGGTTGCAAGCACTTGGAGCGTAGTGAGGCGACGGATCGCCTCGCACGGCTGGAGTCGATTTGGCGTCGGGCCGTGCGTCCCGAACTCTTCGCCCCCCTGGTCGCCCAGTGCGCTGCGGTTGCAGAAATCCCTGCGCTGGCTCGCGAGGCTCAGGCACAAATCGCCCTGACGCGTCATACTCGGGCAGAAATTGTATGTCCTCATTGCCAGACGGCATGGCCCGATGTGGCGCCGGTGTGCCCGGGTTGCGGTCGCGGGGTTTGGGAGTCGCTACGTCCCATGGTGAGCCCTGTCTGGCTGGGTGGCGATGGGCGCTTGTCGCACTGATTTCCAGTTTCGAATTGTGGTTTGACAGGCAACTCCCCCCTCCCTAGAATCCCGCGCCTTTAACGTATACCCCCAGGTAGCCATGCACGTCTCCAGCGTGATTCGCAATCAAACCGTGGTCGTGTTGTTGATGGCCGGGGTGCTGAATTGGAGCCTGGGGCGCCAAGAGGCGCTGGCCTTTTTGGTTGGTGGAGGCTTGGTTCTTTCGGCCTTCATCATGATGTGGGGGCGGATGAACGGCGCGTTTTCGGCCCCGGCCGAGGGTGCGGGGCGGGTGCTCATGATGGGGGCGATGATTCGCTTTATCTGGGTTGCTGCAGGATGCGCCGCCGCCATTGCCTGGTTGCGTCTGCCGGTGGCGCCGCTGCTGGCAGGGTTGATTGCCCCCCCGATGGTGGGCTGGATCAACGGGGTCTGGGTCGCCTGGCATGAAATCAAGGCTCATCCGGTTCAGGGTGTAGGCGTTCGCCCCGAACCCAAAAAATCGCAACGTCCTTAAACTTTTTCGTTTTGATAGCAGTGGGAGTTCCCGATGGCGGCTGAGCACGGCGGCAGCGCGATTTCGCACCACCTGCAACATTGGACTGTCCCCTTCATGGGGGGGCATCTCAATATGGACTCGCTGATTTCCTCCTGGGTGGTGTGCGCCATTTTGGTTGGGGTTGGTTTGCTGGTGCGCAAGGGGCTGGTGACCGACGGCGCCCCCAGCCGCTTGCAGAACCTGGTCGAGATGCTGGTGGAGTTCATCAACAACACCGTGCGCGACAACTTCCCTGGTAAGAATCCCCACATCGCACCGCTGGCGCTGACCATCTTCGCCTTCGTGCTGCTGTGCAACACCATCGACATCCTGCCTGTTTATTTGGGGATCAAGACCCCGACCGCCGACATCAACCTGCCGGTGGCGATGGCGCTGGTCGTGTTCTCGATGACCCTCTACTACAGCATCAAGGTCAAGGGGTTGGGGTACTTCAAAACCTACCTCTTCCACCCGTTCGGTAAGTTCTTGATGCCGGTCAACATCGTCATGACCGCCATCGAAGAGCTGGCCAAGCCCCTTTCGCTCTCGTTCCGGCTCTTCGGCAACATGTTTGCCGGCGAGGTGATCTTCCTGCTCTTTGCCTCCCTGATTCCCTGGTGGATGCACTTTGTGCCGGGGGTGCTGTGGTCGGGCTTCCACCTCTTTGTCGGTCTGATTCAGGCATTCATTTTCATGATCCTCACCGTGGTCTATCTCTCGATGGCCCATCAGGTCGACGAACACTAAAACCCGCTTCGTTTTTCGTCCTATCTCGAATCGGCTCAATCGAGCCAACACATTGGAGGCATTCATCATGTCGGAGATGCTCAGCGCGGCCACCCTCATCAGCGTCGGCCTGATCCTCGGGGCCGCTGGCCTCGGTTCCGCCATCGGTTGGGGTCTGATCACCTCGAAGGCTCTGGAGGGGATCGCCCGTCAGCCTGAGATGCGTCCTCAGCTGATGTTCAACATGTTCATCTTCGCCGGCCTGATGGAGTCGTTCCCCTTCATCATCATGGCCTTCGGCCTCTGGTTCCTGTTCGCCAATCCCTTCGCGGGCTAATCGAACCGGTAGGGCGTCGCTCCTCCCTTCGTGGAGGGGTGCCGCTCGGGCTGGTCTTTTGATGTCCGGTCCCCAAACCGCAACATGTTTATGTTCGTAACCAGAGGGTAGAGCCGTGGAGCTAGGACTTACCTTGGTGGGTCAGGTCATTACCTTCCTGATCCTCCTGTTCCTCCTCAAACGCTATGTGTATGGCCCCATCACCGGGTTGATGGACCAGCGGGCGGAAAAAATTGCCCAGGGTCTGAATCAAGCCGACGAGGCCAAGCGCCGTCTGCAAGAGGCCGAGATCGAGGCCGCCGAGTTGGCCAAGGCTGCCAAAACCAAGGCCCTTGAGATCCTCAATCAGGCCGAGAAATCGGCCGGTCAGCTGCGCGAGGAGTCGGTCGCCAAGGCCCGTGAAGAGGCCGAGGGGATCGTCGCCGCCGCCCGTGAAGAGATCGCCGCCGAGGTTCAAAAGGCGCGCGGTCAGCTCCAGGCCGAGCTCGCCGACATGATTGTCCTGGGCGCCTCCCGCATTCTCGAAGCCGAGTTGGACGCCGAGCGTCACAAGGCGGTGATCGGGGATGTCATCAGCCGGATGGAGCACTAAGCCATGTCGATTGGAGTCGTTGCCCGGCGTTATGCCCAGGCGACCTACGAGGTTGCGGCGGGTGGTGGCGATCTGGCCCCCTGGCGGGAAGGGATGGCTCTGTTGGCCGCCGTCGCCCGGGACGCCGAGTTCGCCTCCTTTGTCGACAATCCGGCGGTGAGCCAGGCGGCCAAATCGCAGGTGGTTGAGAAGCTGTTGGCCGGTACCCACGAGGGGGTTCGCCGCTTGGGACAGGTCCTATTGAGCAACGGTCGCATCGCCATTGCCCCCGAGATCCTGGAGGCCTTCGAGCAGTTCGCGCTTGAAGCCGCTGGGGTGATGGGGGGTGAGGTTGTCTCCGCCGTGGCGCTGAGCGATGCCCAGCGCGGCGAGTTGGAAGCGGCCCTGGCCAAGCGTTTCGGCGCCAAGGTTAAGCTGGCCTACCGGATCGATCCCTCCGTGCTGGGTGGGGTCCGGGTACAGCTTAAAGATACCGTCATCGACGGCACTTTGGCCCGGCGTCTGGAGCTACTGCGCCAGCGATTGGCGGCAGCTGCCTGATCCAAGTCCATTCCAGTCCGGTTCGGACTGGCACGAATACGTCCAAAATTGAGTAGGGCGGCTTGATGCCGCCAAAGTGTTGGCGGGCTACCCCGCCCTACCGAGAGACAGCGCCATGGAACTCAAAAGCACCGAAATCAGCAAGATCATCAAAGAGCAACTGGCCGGAGCCCTGGCCGGTCTTGAGACCGCCAATGTCGGACGTGTTCTTAAAGTCTCCGACGGCATCTCCGTGATCCACGGGCTCGAAAACGCCGCCTACGGTGAAATGCTGGAATTCCCGGGTGGGGTTCCCGGCATGGTCCTCAACCTTGAGGAAGACAGCGTCGGCGCCGTGATCTTCGGCGACTACCTGCACATCCGCGAAGGGGACGAGGTTCGCGCCACGGGCAAGATCCTTGAGGTTCCCGTTGGCGATGCCATGGTCGGCCGCGTGGTCAACGCCGTGGGCGCCCCCATCGACGGCCTGGGCCCCATCGCCACCGACAAGACCGACCGGGTTGAGAAAATTGCCCCCGGTATCATTGCCCGTGAGCCGGTGGGCGTCCCCATGCAGACCGGGATTAAGGCGATCGATGCTCTGGTTCCGATCGGACGTGGTCAGCGCGAGCTGATTATTGGCGACCGCCAGACCGGTAAAACCACCGTGGCCATCGACGCCATCATCAACCAGAAGGGCTCCGGGGTAGTCTGCGTTTACGTCGCCGTGGGTCAGAAGAACTCCTCGGTTGCCAACGTGGTGCGGGTCCTTAAAGAGCACGGCGCGATGGATCACACCATCGTCGTGAACGCCTCGGCTGCCGAGTCGGCCGCCATGCAGTATCTGGCCCCCTACGTCGGTTGCACCATCGCCGAGCACTTCCGCGATACCGGTCGCGATGCCCTGATCATTTATGACGATCTGACCAAGCAGGCCTGGGCCTACCGTCAGATCTCCTTGCTGCTGCGCCGTCCTCCGGGGCGCGAGGCCTACCCCGGCGACGTGTTCTACCTCCACAGCCGTCTGCTGGAGCGCGCCTGCCGCTTGAACAAAAACTTCGGTGGCGGTTCGCTGACCGCGCTGCCCATCATCGAAACCCAAGCGGGCGACGTGTCGGCCTTCGTGCCCACCAACGTCATTTCGATCACCGACGGCCAGATCTACCTCGAAACCGATCTGTTCAACTCGGGCATCCGTCCGGCCATCAACGCAGGTCTCTCGGTCTCCCGCGTCGGCGGCGCCGCCCAGACCAAAATCGTCAAGAAGCTTTCCGGCGGCCTGCGGACCGACTTGGCCCAGTACCGCGAGCTGGCCGCGTTCGCCCAGTTCGCCTCCGATCTCGACGCCGCCACCCGCGGTCAGTTGGAGCGCGGCAAGCGGGCCACCGAACTGCTCAAACAGGGTGAGAACCAGCCCTTGAGCGTGGCCGAGCAATCGGCGGTGCTCTATGCCCTGGGCAAGGGGTTGGTGGACGATGTGGCCGCCGACAAGATCGTCGACTTCGAGCGCGCTTTGCAGACCTATCTGCGCAGCGAGAAGAGCGATTTGGTTGCCAAGATGAACGCCGAGAAGGCACTGACCGACGAGATCGAGTCGGAGCTGCGCGCCGCCATCGAGGCCTTTAAGTCCTCCCACACCTACTGATCGCCTGCGAGTCGGTTGAGCAAGAGGATCGCCCATGCCCAGTACCAAAGAGATCCGGTCGCAAATCAAAGGCATCAAAAACACGCAGAAGATCACGCGTGCAATGCAGATGGTGGCCGCCTCCAAAATGGTCAAGGCGCAGGAGCGGGTGCTGCAAGCCCGCCCCTACGCTGCAAAAATCCGTGAGGTCATCGGGCACGTCCTGAAGGCCCATCCCGAGTTCAAACACCCCTTTTTGGCCGCCAAGACGGACGATCAGATTAAAAAGGTCGGTGTTCTGGTGATCTCTACCGACAAAGGGCTGTGCGGCCCTCTGAACACCAACGCTCAACGGCAGATGATCGCCCTGACCAAACAGTATGGTCAGGCCAATCTCGAGATTTTCGCCATTGGCCGTCGTTCGGCCCTCTTTGCCCGTCGGTTGGGTCTGGAAGAGGGTGCGGTGCGCACCGAGGTGCCCGACAGTCCCGAGCTGTCCGACGTGATCGGTGTGGTCACGGTGGCGCTGCAGGCGCTCAACGAGGGGCGGATTGACAAGCTGCTGTTGGTCTACAGTGAGTTCGTCAACACCATGAGCCAGGTGACCCGGGTCGAGACCCTGGTTCCGGCCGTCTTTGAGGCGACCGCTCAGGAGGGGGTTTGGGACTACCTGTATGAGCCCGAATCCAAGCCGGTGGTGGAGGCGCTGGTGCGCCGCTATATCGAGGCGGTGGTCTACCACGGCTTGCTTGAAAACAAGGCATCCGAGCAGAGCGCCCGGATGGTGGCCATGAAGAACGCCACCGAGAATGCCAAGAAACTGATTTTCGAGTTGACCTTGAGCTACAACAAGGCGCGTCAGGCCGCCATCACCAAGGAGCTGGCCGAGATCGCCGCCGGCGCCGAGGCGGTTTAAGGCCGGTCAACCCTCGATACCGATTTTGATTGTTTCTTTTTAAGTCACGCGTAAGCGAAGAGGATCGCCCATGAGCACGGGGACCATCGTTAAAGTCATCGGGCCTGTTGTGGATGTTGAGTTCTCCGAGGGAGGGCTCCCCCAGATCTACAACGCCATCCGTACGGAGGCCGGTCTCGTCATCGAGGTCCAGGCCCATGTGGGCGACAACCGCGTGCGCGGCATCGCCATGGGGGCGACCGAGGGGGTCAAGCGCGGCGAAAAGGTCGAAGATACCGGGGCGCCGATTTCGGTGCCGGTCGGCAAGGCGACCTTGGGTCGTATTCTCGACGTCCTGGGCAATCCCATCGACGACATTCCCACGATTGAGGCGGAAAAGCGGATGCCCATCCACCGCAATCCCCCGACCTTCGAGGAACTGGCCCCCGCCACCGAGGTGCTGGAGACTGGCATTAAGGTCATCGACCTGATCTGCCCCTTCGCCAAAGGTGGCAAGGTTGGCCTGTTTGGCGGCGCCGGCGTGGGCAAGACCGTCAACATGATGGAGCTGATCCGCAACATCGCCATTGAGCATTCCGGCTACTCGGTGTTTGCCGGTGTGGGCGAGCGGACCCGTGAGGGCAACGACTTCTGGCTCGAAATGAAAGAGTCGAACGTGCTCGATAAGGTGGCCTTGGTCTACGGTCAGATGAACGAGCCTCCGGGCAACCGTCTGCGCGTCGGTCTGACCGGGCTGACCATCGCCGAGTACTTCCGCGACGAAGGGCGCGACGTGTTGATGTTCATCGACAACATTTTCCGTTTCACCCTGTCGGGCGCCGAGGTCTCCGCGCTGCTGGGTCGTATGCCGTCGGCGGTGGGTTATCAGCCCACCCTGGCCGAGGAGATGGGTAAGCTGCAAGAGCGCATCACCTCGACCAAGACCGGTTCGATCACCTCGGTTCAGGCCGTCTACGTCCCCGCCGACGACTTGACCGATCCGGCTCCCGCCACCACCTTTGCCCACTTGGACGCCACCGTGGTGTTGTCGCGTCAGATCGCTGAGCTGGGGATCTACCCCGCCGTCGATCCTCTGGATTCGACCTCGCGCTCCCTCGATCCCAAGGTGGTCGGGACCGAGCACTACGAGGTTGCCCGTTCTGTGCAGAAGACGCTGCAGCGCTACAAAGATCTCCAGGACATCATCGCGATTCTGGGGATGGACGAGCTCTCCGACGAAGACAAGCTCTCCGTCAACCGGGCCCGGAAGATTCAGCGTTACCTGTCACAGCCCTTCTTCGTCGCCGAGGTCTTTACCGGCAGCCCCGGTAAGTACGTGCCTCGCGCCGAGACCATCCGTGGTTTTAAGGGTCTGGTGAACGGCGAGTACGATCACATCCCCGAGCAGGCCTTCTACATGGTCGGCAGCATCGACGAGGCTTTGGAAAAGGCCGAGAAGATGAAGGCGGCTTGATTCAAGCCCCTTTTTTCCAAGGTCTGACCCAAGAGGCATAAGCCATGGCTACGATTCGTGTTGATGTCGTCACCGCCGAGCGGCGGGTCTACCAAGGGGATGCCGACTTTGTTGTTGTCCCCGGCGAGATGGGTGAGTTGGGGATTCTTCCCCGGCACACCCCCCTGCTGACCCGCATCAAACTCGGTGAAATCCGCGTCAAGCGGGGCGAAGAAACCGATTATATCTTTGTCAACGGCGGCATCCTTGAGGTGCAGCCCGATCAGGTCACCGTGCTGGCCGATACCGCCGAGCGGGCCGAGGACATCGACGAGGCGCTGGCCGTTGAGGCACAGCGTCGCGCCGAGGAGCTGCGCGAAAAGGTCGCCTCCGATATGGATGTCGCCCATGCCGAGGCCGCTCTGCAAGAGGCGTTGACCCGCCTCAAAGTATTGCGCCGTCGGGCCCATCGGGCCTGATTGCCGATTTGCATGACCCAAAAGGGGGCTTCGGCCCCCTTTTTTTATTGGTGTTCGAGGAGCAGAAGATGAATCAGGCGACGGTCGGGTGGGGGGTGCTGATTCTGGCGGCGGGCAAGGGGACGCGGATGAAATCGGTCCTCCCCAAGGTGGCGCACCATTTTGCCGGTACGCCAATGCTGCTCCATGTGGTGGCACGCGCTCAAGCTGCCGAACCGGCGCGGGTCGCGGTGGTGCTCGGTCACGGGCGCGACCAGGTTGAGGCTCTGCTCGACCCCGGCGTGGATGTCGTTCATCAAGAGGAGCAGAAGGGCACGGGACACGCCGTGGCCATCACACGCGAATGCTGGGGTGACGAAGAGGTCCTGGTGGTCCTCTCCGGCGATACCCCGCTGGTCCCCACCCCTCTGATCCGATCCCTCGCCGAGGCGGCCCGCGATCCCCGGGTTGGTGTGGCGATGGCCACCATGCAGCTGCCCGATCCCCATGGGTATGGCCGCATCCTGCGCGATGAAAGCGGCGGCATTGTCGGAATCGTCGAAGAAAAAGATGCCAGCGCCGCGCAGCGGGCGATCACCGAGGTCAATCCCGGTATCTACGCCTTCCGCCTCCCCTGGCTGTGGCATGCCTTGGAGCGCGTGGACGACGACAACGTCCAGGGGGAGCTCTACCTGACCGACGTGATTGCCCTGGCCCGAGCCGACCACATGCAGGTGGTTGGCGTTGAGGAACCCGAGGGGTGGCTGCTGTCGGGCATCAATTCCCGTCAGCAACTGGTCGCGCTTGAAAACCGGTGGATGCGGCAGACGGTCGAAGCCTGGATGAGCCAGGGGGTGACTTGCCACAACCCCGAGCAAATCCGCATCGAAGGGCAGGTGACCCTGGGGCATGACGTCAGCCTGCATGGACCTCTGGTATTGCAGGGAAAGGTCGAGATTGCCTCGGGTGTGCTGGTCGAGCCCTATTGCTTGATTCGCGACAGCCGCATCGGCCCAGACGCGGTGATCCACGCCTACAGCCATATGGAACAAGCGCATGTGGAGGCGGGGGTTCAGCTTGGCCCCTATGCCCGACTTCGTCCCGGCGCCCAGTTGCAGGAGGGGGCCAAGGTCGGCAATTTCGTCGAGATCAAGAAGGCGGTGATTGGCCCCGGCGCGAAAGTGAACCATTTGAGCTACATTGGCGATGCCTCGGTGGGGGCCGGTAGCAACATCGGTGCCGGGGTCATCACCTGCAATTACGACGGTTACAACAAATTTCGCACCGAGATCGGTGCGGGTGCTTTTATCGGTTCCGACTGTCAGCTGGTCGCGCCGGTGACGGTGGGGGATGGGGCAATCGTTGGGGCGGGAACCACGGTGACCGGCGACGTGCCGAGTGACGCCCTGGCGGTCAGCCGCACCCCGCAAAAAAACATTGAAGGGTATGCCGCCAAAAAGCGGATGCAGCAGCGCAAAAAAGAGGGGTAACACACTATGTGCGGCATCGTCGGGACGGTTGGGGTCGACAACGGGGTTCCCTACCTGGTGCAGGGGCTCAAACGGCTGGAATACCGAGGCTATGACTCGGCGGGGGTTGCCGTCGTCGACCTGCACGGCGACCTGCGCCAGGTGCGACGGTTGGGCAAAGTGGCCGAATTGGAGGCAGCAACCCACGATTGCGCCCTCTACGGCACGCTGGGAATCGGCCATACCCGCTGGGCGACCCACGGCGCCCCCTCCGAGCGCAACGCTCACCCCCATGTGGTCGACGGGGTGGCGGTGGTGCACAACGGCATCATTGAAAACCACGAGACGCTGCGCCAGCAGCTGAGCGAACAGGGGGCGATGTTCACCTCCGAGACCGACACCGAGGTGATCCCCCAACTGATTGCCGCGCTGTTGCGGCAAGGTAAGGGGGGGGAGGAGGCGTTTCAAGCCGCTGTCGAGACCCTGGAGGGGGCCTACGCCATCGTTGCCATTCTGCCGGGCGAAAACCGCCTCTTCATCGCCCGTAAGGGGTCGCCCCTGATGATTGGTTTGGGGAGAGAAGAGGCCTGGATCGCCTCGGACGCCCTGCCCATCGTTCCCTACTCCCGTGACGTGATTTACCTTGAAAACGGCGACTGGGGTTGGGTGTCGGGGGGGGCTGTCGCTCTGTTCAATGGCGGTCAAGCGGTGGAGCGGCAAGCGGTGCACAGTCGTCTTGACGATGCCGCCGCCGACAAGGGGCCCTACCGCCACTACATGCTTAAAGAGATCTTCGAGCAGGGTGAGGTGGCGGCCCGACTGTTGGAAGAGCGGCTTCGTCCCGGCAACCGCATCAGCGATCATGGCATGGCACTCCCTAGCCAGGTGAAGGCGATCCTCTTTTTGGCCTGCGGCACCTCTTATCATGCCGGGATGGTCGCCACCTACCTGGTCGGGGAGTGGCTTGGGATCCCCGCCACCTGCGAGGTCGCCTCTGAGTTTCTCTACCGCCCCGGCGTGATTGCCGATGGCACCTTGGTGGTTCCGATCTCGCAATCGGGGGAGACCGCAGACACCCTGGCGGCGGTGCGCCGTGCCCCCACCATGGGAAGCAACATCCATGTGGTGGCGGTGTGCAATGTGCCTGAGTCGTCGCTCACCCGCCTGGCCGAGGGGGTGATCTACACCGATGCCGGCCCCGAGATCGGGGTCGCCTCGACCAAAGCCTTCACCACCCAGATTTTGGCGCTGGCGACCCTGCTGCTGGCGATTAAGCAGCGCACAACTGACCTGGATCCAGCGCTTATCGAGGACCTGCAAACCCTACCCCGCAAGTTGGGCCAGGCGCTGGAGCAGGCTGAGATCATCGCCGCCCACGCCCGCGATTACCGGGATTGCACCTCGGCCCTGTTTTTGGGCAGAGGGCGCTATTTTCCCATCGCCTTGGAGGGAGCGCTCAAGCTCAAAGAGATCAGTTACATTCACGCCGAGGGTTATGCTGCGGGCGAGATGAAACACGGCCCCATCGCCCTGATCGACGAGAAGATGCCGGTGGTGGTGCTCTTGCCCGACGGTCCCTTGCTCGAAAAAGCGCTCTCCAACGTTGAAGAGGTTAAGGCTCGCGGTGGACGGGTGATCGCGGTCAGCGATGTTCCCGAACGGGTGCCGCAAAACCTGGTGGAGTGGACGATCTCGGTTCCCAGGGGGGGAGTGGTCGGCAGCCCAATTCTGCACGTCATTCCCCTGCAGTTGTTGGCCTATTACGTGGCCATCGAAAAGGGGACCGATGTCGACCAACCCCGAAATCTGGCCAAGTCGGTGACGGTGGAGTAGTCGATGACCACGGGGAAGGCCGCGCCCATGCGCCAGCGGCTGTCCAAGCTACTGCGCAACGAGCAGGTCGCTCTCAATCTGTTGGCGGTATTCATCGGCGCGGCGGTTGGCTACGCGGCGGTCGGCTTTCGCCACCTCATAACCCTGTTTCAAACCCTCTTTCTCGGCTCGGGGGACGAACTACTCGTCACCGAAGATCTGCCCTGGTTTTTGGTGATCCTCGGTCCGGTCGGGGGGGGGCTGGCGGTGGGGATGCTGCTGCACCGGTTTTCCCGCGATGCGGCAGGCAACGGCATTCCCGAGGTGATCGAGGCGGTGGCGGTCAAGGGGGGGGTGATCGGTTGGCGGTCGGCCTGGGTGCGGGCCTTGGCCGCCTCAATCTCCATAGGCTCGGGGGGCTCGGTGGGTCGGGAGGGGCCAATGGTTCATCTAGGCTCGGCCATCGCCTCGCTGGCCGGGCAGCGGCTGCAACTCTCTCGGCGCTGGATGAAAACCCTGGTCGCCTGCGGCGCGGCTGCGGCGGTGGCCGCCTCGTTCAACACCCCGATTGCCGGGGTGATGTTTTCGCTGGAGGTGATCTTGGGGGAATACGGCTTGGCCGCCTTCTCCCCCATCGTGGTGGCGGCGGTGATCGCTACCGTCATCATCCGGGCCCACTTCGGCAACTTCCCCGCTTTTATCGTCCCCGAGTTTGGCCTGGTCTCGAACTTGGAGATCCCAGCCTACATTTTGCTCGGGGTGGGGGCCGCCGTCGTTTCTACCGCCTTCATCAAACTCCTCTACGGATTCGAGGATCTTTACAGTCGCGTTCCAGTGCAGCGGCAGTTCCGCCCCGCCTTGGCCGGTTTGCTGGTGGGAATCCTGGGGCTCGCCTTTCCGCAGATTTTGGGGACCGGCTACCACGCCACCGATCAGGCACTCTCCGAAGCGCTCCCCTTTCTGCTGCTGTGCGGCATCCTAGTGGCCAAGATTTTAGCCTCCTCGTTTTGTGTCGCCTCGGGGATGGTGGGAGGGGTCTTTGGTCCTTCGCTGGTGATTGGAGCGATGTACGGGGGCGCCTTCGGCTTGGTGGCCCATTCGATTTTCCCCGACATCTCTTCGACCTCGGGCGCCTACGCCCTGGTCGGAATGGCGGGGGTGGTGGCGGCGACCCAGGCGGCCCCGATTTCGGCGATTTTGATGATTTTCGAGCTGACCACCGACTACCACATCGTCCTGCCGATGATGGTCAGCGTCATGCTCGCCACGTTGCTCACCAAGGCGTGGTGCGGTGATTCGATCTATACCTTAAGGTTGCGCCGTCGTGGTCTCGACATCCGCCAGGGGCAGGAGCTCTCCCTGCTCAAAAACCTGGAGGTGAGCGAGGTGATGCGGATTGACTTCGACGTGGTGGGGGAGGGGATGCCGATTGGGCGGCTCAAGCAGATTCTGGCCCAATCCCGATACGAAACCGTCTTTGTGGTGGACGGGGCGGGCAAGCTTGCCGGGGTGGTCTCTTTTTCGGACATCAAGCGGGTCGCGTTTGGCAGCGAACTCGACGATTTGGTGGTTGCCCGTGAAATTGCCTCTTCCCCGGTCCACACCGTGCCCAAGGAATCGACACTCTTCGACGCGTTTCGCATCATCGATCAGCAGGGGCACGACATCTTGCCGGTGGTCGAGTCTTACGATCCCGATCAGGTCATCGGGGTGATTACCCGGGAAGATCTCATCCGCGCTTACAACAAAACCCAGATCGAACTGCGTTGACTGTGGATCAGCCCATCCACGCCATTATCGATTTCCCTGCGCCACAATTGCCCGCCAATCGATAGGCCGATCAAGTATTTTGATGACGCGAGGTTGACCGGCATCACATGTCGATCTCGTGCGTGATATTCCTCACGCCGCTTAAGGGTGTTGCGGCGCACAAACCGCCCGTCCCGATAGCCTTGAGAAACGCCGATTAAAAGCCTCCCGTCTTTTTAACCCGGATTTTTCATCAATTTTCCCGATGATCGCGAACAAGAAACAAGCGAGGGCGGAACAATACCGATGAAAAATCCGGGTTAAGCGACGCCTCGCAAAACGCGCAGTTTTGCGCATTGCCAAACAGGTACCTACGTTCCTGGTTTTGGCCGCCATCCGCAGGTCGCAAGGAAGCGCCGAATCAACCAACGCTTCCCTGGTTTTGCCGACATTGCGGTATTTTTGTGGAGCCCTGAATGTTCGTTTTGCGCACCGACACCCCCCTGGTCGAGGTGGTCCGACTCATGGTCGGGACCGGGCTTGGGGCCATGCCGACCCGTTCCGAGAATGGGGTCGGAGGGGTGTGGACCGAATCGGAGTTGCTCAAGGTGGTGCGCCACGGGGGTGGAGACGCTTTGATCGATGGACCGCAGCATCCCCCGGTGACGGTGCACGAAGGGGTCCGCTTTCGCCAGGCGCTCAAGGTGTTTGCTCAGACCAACGCCCGGGTGCTGCTCAAGGTCGACGACGTAGGGATGGTGGTCGATGCCATCGACCAACCGACCCTCGCCCAGCGCTTGGTCGATTGGATAAACGAGCGGCAGGAGCCGGTCGACTTCTTGATGCGGGTGCCGGTGACCCTGACCGAGGATTACGGCAATTTGGGGGAGGTGGTCGATGCCATGCTGGACGGCCGGGTGTTGGCCATTCCGTTCGTCGACAGCAAGGGGCGGCTGCTCTATTGGTTAACCGCCAGCGATCTGCTCCAAGCCTGGTTGGAGTGGGGCGAGCTGATTTGGGATCAACCCCCCGTCGCAGCGGCGCGGACGACCGAAAGCCTGATGACGGTGCCCGAGGGGATGGCATTGAACACGGTATTGAAGAAGATGATGGCGGGTCGGGTGCGGCGGATGCCGGTATTGGGCGGCCAGGAGCGGTTATGTGGCGTGATCTCGATGATCGATATCTTGGCCTTTGCCAACGAGCATTTACCGCAAGAGGCCCAACTCGAACGGCCCGGCGATTGGCGCCCCAGTCGGTTGGCTGCGGTGACCACCACCTAACCTACTATTTTGCCCTGCCTGACTACAGCGGCCACGCCCCCTGGTCGGCCACCACCTCCAGCAAACCCCCTTCCGGCAACACCCACCCCGCAGGACAACAGGCGGGGTTTTCTAGAAATCCACGCAGCACCGACCGTTTTGATTCCCCAGCCACCCACAAAAAACTCCCGCGACTGCATTTGAGGCTGGGGGGGGTGAGGGTCAGGCGGGTTTGTCCCGTTGGACTTGTCGCCACCATGACGCGGTGCGTCGCCTCGTGTTCTAGGGGCGAACCGGGAAAAAGGCTGGCGGTATGACCGTCGCCCCCCAGCCCCAGCAGGATCCCGTCCCACCACCCCTCTTTCCCCAGATGGCGCACGATTTCGCGGCCGTAGTGTGCCGCCGCCGTTTCGGGATCTCCCTCGCTCGGCATGACATGCACCCGCTCGGGCGACACAGCGTTGTTCATCAGCGCCAAGGCCCGTGTGGCGTTGTGCTCGGAATGGCCGGGGGGGACGAAACGTTCGTCGACCCACCACAGATGGACCCCCTCGGGCAAGGCCAAGGTTTCGCCAGGGGGGGCGCCCCAGAGCCGAAAAAGAGGGTCGGGGGTCGATCCCCCCGACAGCAGCAAATGGGCGGCCCCTCGCGCCGCAACCGCCGCAGAAAGCCGCTCGTGCAGCGTCGCCGCCAGCCAGCGGGCGCAAGCGGCAGGATCGGGCAGCACCGTCAAATTCAGACGGGGATCCAAACTCAGGTGTCCAGCCATGTCCGGCCATCCCGCTGCATCAGATCCTTGCCCTCGGCGGTCCCCCAGGTTCCGGCGGTGTAGACCGGCAGTTCGATCAAACCTTGACCCTGCCAGGCGGCGACAATCCCGTCGATAAAGCGCCAGGCCCATTCGATTTCGTCGGAGCGGGCGAAGAGGGTGGCGTCGCCGCCGATGGCATCAAGGATCAGTCGTTCATAAGCCTCGGGGCTGCTCCCCAGGGCGCGGGCGGCGTCGAAGTCCATCTCGACCGGTTCGATCTGCATGGCGCTACCTGGCGCCTTGATGCCGAAGTGGAGCGAGATCCCCTCGTTGGGTTGGATCCGCAGTACGATCCGGTTGGGCTCAAGGTTGGGGCAATCGCAGGCGGCCGATTGCAGCACGGTGTGGGGGGGCTGTTTGAAGGCGATGACGATCTGGGTGGTGCGGTGGGGCAAGCGTTTGCCGCAGCGGATGTAAAACGGCACTCGCGCCCAGCGCCAGTTGTCGATGTGCAGCTTCATCGCCATGTAGGTCTCGGTGGTCGAGGCGGGATCGACCCCGGGCTCTTCGCGGTAGGCGCTCGACTTGGTTCCCTCCACGGCCCCCCGGTCGTATTGCCCACGGGCGGTGTCGGCCAGTGCTGCCTCGCCGGTCAGGGGGCGGATCGCTCGCAACACCTTAACCTTTTCGTCGCGCACCGCGTTGGCCTCGAAGGCTGCGGGGGGCTCCATCGCCACGAGGGTCAGCAGTTGCAGAGCGTGGTTCTGCACCATGTCGCGGATGATCCCGGCCTGATCGAAGTAACCGCCTCGCCCCTCGACCCCCAGGGTTTCGGCGACCGTGATCTGCACATGGTCGACGTAATGGTGGTTCCACAGGGGTTCGAAGATCCCGTTGCCCAGGCGAAAGGCCAGGATGTTCTGCACCGTCTCTTTGCCCAGGTAGTGGTCGATGCGAAAGATCTGATCCTCGCGAAAGACCTCGTGGATTTGGGCGTTAAGCTCCATGGCGCTGGCCAGATCGGTGCCGAACGGTTTTTCGACCACGATCCGTCGCCAGCCCGAATCGACCCCCTCGGCGGCCAGCCCCGATCCGGCCAGATTGGCGACGATGTCGGCGTAGTGGCGCGGTGGGGTCGAGAGGTAGTAGAGGCGATTGCCCGATAGCTTGAGGTTCTTTTCGATCTGGGCCAAATGGTCGTGCAGGCGGCAGAAGCCGTCGGTTTCGGTCAGGTCGCCACTGATATAGCTGATCCGCTCGGCCAGATCGTTCCAAACCTCGTGATCGAACCACGCCCCCTTGGTCTTGCGTACCGACTGGCGCAGTCCCGCCAGGAACTCCTCCCGGCTCCAGTTGCGTCGGGCGTAACCGACGATGGCGGTGTTGGGGGCCAGCAGACCGTCGACCGCCAATTGGTAGAGCGAGGGAATCAGCTTGCGGTGGGTCAGGTCGCCGCTGGCGCCGAAGATGACGATGGAGGCGGGGGTGTGGCGGCGCCCCATGTCAGTCCCCCGCCTTTTTTACCGCGTGGCCGCCGAATTGATTGCGCATGGCGGCCAGCAGTTTGCCTCCGAAAGAGGCCTCTTGGCGGGAGCGGAAGCGGGCGAACAGGGCGTGGGCCAGCACCGTGGCCGGGACGTCGTGGTCGATGGCCGCCTCGACCGTCCAGCGTCCTTCGCCGGAGTCGGCAACCCAGTCGCTCAAGGCGTCGAGTTTCGGGTCTTCATGCAGGGCGTTGCCGATCAGCTCCAGCAGCCAAGAACGCACCACCGAGCCGTTCATCCACAGGTCCGAAACTTGGGCCAGGTCGAGGTCGGGGTAGGCAGCCTCCAGCAGTTCATACCCCTCGGCGTAGGCTTGCATCATCCCGTATTCGATGCCGTTGTGGACCATCTTGACGAAGTGGCCCGAGCCGATGGGGCCGGTGTGCATCTGCCCGCCAGGGGCCGCCAGGGTTTCAAGAATCGGGCGAACCAGCGCGTAGCTTTCGGGCGCCCCGCCCCCCATCAGGCAGTAGCCGTTCTCCAAACCCCAGATGCCGCCCGAGGTGCCGATGTCCATGAATCGCACCCCGGTCGCCTCGACCCGTTTGCCCCGCTCGATGGAGTCCTTGTAACGACTGTTGCCACCGTCGATGAGTAAATCGCCGGGGGCGAGCAGGGGGAGCAGTTCGTCGATGGCGGCGTCGACCGCTGCCCCCGCCGGAATCATCAACCAGACGATGCGGGGGGAGGGGAGTAGTGCGGGGATATCGTTCAAGTGTGCCGCGGGAATGCCCCCCTTGGCGGCGTATTCGGCAATCTTTTCGGGGGTGCGGTTGTGAACGGCGACGCGATGGCCGCCGCGCAGCAGCCGCTCAGCCATGTTGCCCCCCATACGACCCAGACCGACGATGGCGATGTCCATAAAAACCCCTTGTGGATGGATTCAAAATTGAAGAAAGGATCGCAAGGGTAGATCGCAGCTCCATGATCGGCGAGTGGTGGCCGTCAAGCCATGTCGATGGAGGATGGGGTAGACCCAGTAAAAAGGGGAGCCAACCGGCTCCCCTTTTTTTGATCGAACACGCGATGGATCAACCGACCCCGCAGGCTCCTCCGGCGCAGCCGCCGCCGCTGGCACAAGGGGGGGCGCTGTCGCTACCCGGGGAAGAGGGCTTGTACCAGCCGCCCCCCTTAAGCTGAAAGCCGGCGGCGCTCATCAGCTTTTCGACCGGTTTGCCACAAGCGGGGCACCCCTCGGGGGCGGGATCGCTCATTTTTTGGCGCACCTCGAATTGGTGGCCGCAGTCGGTGCAGCGGTATTCGTAAATCGGCATGGGACAACCTCCAACAGACCCAGGGGGGGGAATATCAGCAAACGGTGATGAATTGTAGGGTCAAGGCCGGAAGTGACAAGGGCAGGGAGTGGGGCGGGCTCCGTCGAATATCTGGGATGCCCAGATGTCTCCCCCTCGACGGTCACGTCGCTACAACGAAAACAGCCGCCCGAGCAGCCCCGATTTCATTTTGACCTGTTGGACGGGGGTGTGGTGCAGGATGGCGCGGGGGTTGTCGAAGGTAAGAATCCTGGCTTGATCCTCCCCCATCCAGCTGCTCAGGGTTTCAAAGGCGCCGTGTAAAGAGGGGGGGCGGTAGACTGGGTCGTGGGCATCGGAGGCGACCGCGTGGATCCACCCCTTTTGCAGCCACCGTTTCACCGTGGCTTGGATCTTCGCGCTGAACTGCCCGGTGACGCTCATGGCGGTGACCTGAAGCAGAATGCCCTCCTCGACCCAGGCGGCAATCCGATCTTCGTGTTGCACCAGATAGGGCTGCCGCTCGGGGTGGGCGATCACCGGGCGCAGCCCGGCATCCTGCAAACGCATCAGGGTCTCGTCGGTGCCGGGGGGGAGCGAGCCGCCGCCAAATTCGATGAGGATCCCCTTGCGCCCGCCGTAGGTGGGGACCAGCCCATGACGGTAGCGCTCGGTCACGTCGGGGTGGATGCGTACCTCCCCCCCCATCTCCAATTCCAGCGCGATCCCCTCGGTACGCAGAAGCTCCCGCGCCGTATCGAGGGCCCGCTCGATCTCGGCCCGGATGTTTTCGAAGGTACCGTTGTGATGGTGGGGGGTGCAGACCAGGGTTCGGGTCCCCTTCGCGACGGCGATGCGGGCCATTTCGAGAAAGGTTGGAACATCTTTGGCGCCGTCGTCGATGCCGGGGAGAACGTGACTGTGGATGTCGATCAACGGGGTGCCGCCCTTGGTTTAAATAAACTCGGAGATGTCTCCGGCGCCGCTGCGCACCACCTCGGGGGGTGAGCAGGTCAGGTCGACGACGCTGGAGGGGGTGCCCGATAGGATGCCCCCGTCGATGACCAGATCGACCTGTTTTTCTAGGCGGTTGCGGATCTCCAGGGGATCGGTCAACGCCTCTTCACCGGGAAGAGCCACGGTGGTGGAGAGGATGGGGCGCCCCAATGCTCGAAGCAGGGCCTGGCAAACGGAGTGATCGGGGACACGCAGGCCGATGGTTTTTCGTCGGGATTGCAAGAGTTTGGGGACCTCCCGGGTCGCCTCTAAAATAAAGGTGTAGGGGCCGGGGAGATGGTGTTTGAGGATGCGAAAGGCGGGGTTGTCGACCTTGGCGTAGGTCGACAGATCCGACAGATCGGGGCAAATCAACGAAAGTTGGTGTTTGTCGTCGATCTTTTTGAGCGCTCGAATCCGCTCCACCCCCTGTTTTGAGAGCAGGTCGCAGCCCAGGCCGTAGGTGGTATCTGTGGGGTAGACGATCACCCCGCCCCCTTCGAGAATGCGCGCCGCCTGGGCGATCAGTCGCGGCTGAGGGGTGCCGGGGTGGATTTCAAAATATTGGGCCATGATGCCACCACTTCTTAAGAACGAACCAACCATTAGGAATCTTTCCATGAGCCTACCAGATCCCCGCCGCAGCCGTCCTAGGAGTCTGTCGGGCTTGAGCGTCCGTAGCGAGCCGAGTGGGGAATCGAGGCCAAATTTTCACGGTTTTGAGGATCATAGTGGTGGCTATGTGACGAGAAACCGGGGGAATTTGGACCGATTACCCGCCGGCGCAGTAGGACGATCTCAAGTCCGACAGACTCCTAGGATTGGGGTGACCTTGGATTATTTCCCCGAGGGGTATGGCGGGTTTTCTCCCGTCGCCTGGCAGGCCCTGAGGGTCAACTATTTCACCGCCCTCTACACCGTCGGGTTGTTGCCGGTGGCCATTCCCCTGCTGCCGCAGCAGGCGGTCGGAGCGATGATCGACGAGCTCGACGCCCTGGTGATTAGCGGCGGCGATTTCGACATTCCCCCCCGGTACTACGGCAAGGAGGAGGAGCCGGGACTGGGGCGGGTGGCCGAGCCGCGTACCGTCTGGGAGTGGGGGCTGTTGCACGAGGCGTTGGGGCGCGATTTGCCAATCCTGGGAATCTGCGGCGGCATGCAGCTGCTCAACGTCGCGTGTGGCGGCACCCTGATTCAAGACCTGCCCACGGTGGGGAACATGGGGCATCAGCAACAGAATCCCCGCTGCGAGCCCCACCATGCGATGCGCTGGCGCGAGGACTCCCCCTGGTCTGGAGAGGTATGGCAGGTCAACTCGACCCACCATCAGGCGGTGGACGAGGTGGGGCCCGGTTTGCAGGTTTGGGGTTCGGCCGAGGATGGCATCGTCGAGGCGATTGCGGCGCTCGACGGCGATCTGCTTGGGGTGCAATGGCACCCGGAATATCTGTTTGAGGCGGGGATCGAGGGGGGGGTATTGGCCTTTTGGGCCGACCGGGTGCGCAAGAGCCTGGGCTGAACCGTTCCAATGCGGAATTTTATGCACCCCTTTACACCTGCCCCCCTGACGGGGGCGTTCCAAATGACTATCATCCCCGATCCTATTTTTTGGCTCCTTTAATCGAGAGGTTTTCCCTCTATGTCCCGCCCCCCGATTCGCCAAGCGTTAACCTTTGACGATGTCCTGCTCGAACCGCGCCGATCTTCGATTCTTCCCCGAGAGGTCAACCCCGCCAGCCGCCTGACCCGGGGGATCGAACTCAACATCCCCCTGGTTTCCGCCGCCATGGATACCGTGACCGAGGCCCGTTCGGCGGTCTGTTTGGCTCAGGAGGGGGGGGTGGGCATTGTCCACAAAAACCTGCCCATCGAGCGGCAAGCCGAAGAGGTCCGTCAGGTTAAACGGTACCTGTCGGGGGTGGTGGGGGAGCCGATCACCATCGGCCCCGATGCCCCGATCTCGCAGGTACTTGCAATCAAAGAGCGCTACGGTTTTTCGGGGATTCCGGTGGTGCGGGAAGGTAAGCCGGTTGGGATCATCACCAATCGCGACCTGCGGTTTGCCACCTCGCTCGACAAGCCGGTCTCTTCATTGATGACCACCAACCTCATCACCATCGATCAGGGCGCTCCATTGGAGGAGGCCAAGCGGCTGTTGCATCAACACCGCATCGAAAAACTGATCATGGTCGACGAGGCAGGCAAGCTGGCCGGACTCATCACCGTGAAAGATATGGAGCAAGCGGTCGCCCACCCCAACGCCTGTAAAGACGAACGGGGCCGACTGCGGGTTGGCGCCGCCATTGGCCCCGGCCCCGATGGCATGGACCGCTTCGAGGCGTTGCGCGAGGCGGGGGTCGACGTGGTGGTGGTCGATACCGCCCACGGCCACTCCGAGGGGGTGATGGGGATGGTCGCCGACATCAAGCGGCGCTACCCCGAATTCCAGGTGATTGCCGGCAACGTCGCCACCACCGAGGCGGTGCGCGATCTGATCCAGCGCGGCGCCGACGCGGTGAAGGTGGGGATTGGCCCCGGTTCGATCTGCACCACCCGAATGGTGGCAGGGGTCGGGGTTCCCCAGATCACCGCCATCATGGATGCGGTCGAGGCGGCCGAAGGCAGCGGTGTGCCGATCATCGCCGACGGTGGCATCAAGTTCTCGGGCGACATCGTTAAAGCGCTGGCCTCGGGCGCCTCATGCGTCATGCTCGGCGGCATGTTGGCCGGGACCGACGAATCGCCCGGCGAGGTGGTGTACTTTCAAGGGCGGGCCTACAAGTCCTATCGTGGCATGGGCTCGATTGGCGCCATGCAAAAAGGGTCGAAGGACCGCTACTTCCAGGCCGAGGTCGACAACGCCCTCAAGCTCGTTCCCGAAGGGGTCGAGGGGCGGGTCCCCTACAAGGGGCCGATGGCGGCGGTGATCCACCAGTTGGTCGGCGGCATCCGGGCCGGAATGGGCTACCTGGGGGCGGCGACGATTGCCGACATGCAGCAGCGCGCCCGCTTTGTGCAGATCACCGGGGCGGGCCTGCGCGAATCCCACGTCCACGATGTGCAAATCACCACCGAAGCGCCCAACTACCGTTTGGATTGATCGGTTTCGATGCCGCCCCTTCAGCCCACACGGGGGCAGCTTTTTATAACGTGGGTTTTTCCTTTATAGAAAATTGAGGTTTATGAGATGCGTGTTGTGCAGATGATGGACGGTGCCTACATCGAGAAGATGCTGGCCCACCACTTTCGCGGCTCCGATGGCCGGGTACGTCAAATTGACTTCACCGCGTTCAGCAATGAGTTGATCGCCGAGCACGACGAGCTTCTGCGCGCTTACTACTACCACTGCCCCCCCTTCGTGGCCGACGACGACGAGGACTCCCATCGGGTGCGCGCCAACAAGGAGCGCTTCTTCGCCTACCTCAAGAGCCAGGTGGGGATCACCGTGCGTATGGGCCGCCTGGAGCGTCGTCCCGCCGGCGAAGGGCGTTATACCTACATCCAGCGTGGGGTGGGGGAGTGGATCACCACCGATCTGCTGACCTTGACCTTCGGCGGCCGCTTGGATGCCGTGGTGCTGGTGGGGGGCGATTCGAGCCTGATTCCCGCCCTGGAGCGGGTGCAGGCGATGGGGGTCGAGGTGCGCCTGGCCTGCCATCCCGAGGCGACCCCCGGCGGCATCTGGGATCTGGCCGACCGCATCATCGACCTCGATGAGGCCTTCTTGAATCGCTGTGCCCGCGACAACCTCAACGGCGGCTACAACGATTGATCGTTTTGCGGGCCGGGAGGGGGGGCGATCCCTCTTTCCGGCCCTTTTTCATTGGTAAAAACCCATGACCCCCAATCACGACCGCATCCTCATCCTCGACTTCGGCGGCCAGACCACCCAGCTCATCGGGCGGCGGGTGCGCGAGGCCAAGGTCTACTGCGAAATCCACCCCTTCGATCTGAGCATCGAGGAGATCCGCGCCTTAGGGGCCAAAGGGATCATCCTCTCCGGCGGTCCCAAGTCGGTCTATGAAGAGGGGGCGCCCGCCGTGGCCGAAGGACTCTTCGAGCTTGGGGTGCCGGTGTTGGGGATCTGCTACGGGATGCAGTTGATGAGCCGCTATTTCGGCGGCGAGGTGGTGGCGGCGGGCAAACGGGAGTTCGGCCACGCCGAGCTGACCGGTGTGGGCGAGATTTCCGACCTCTTCAAAGGGTTCTTGGTCGACAACCAGGCCCATATTTGGATGAGCCACGGCGACCATGTCGCCAAGATCCCCGAGGGGTTTCGGATCACCGCCAGTACCCCCAACGCGCCGGTCGCCGCCATCGCCGACGAGTCGCGCCGTCTCTACGGGGTGCAGTTCCACCCCGAGGTGCGCCATTCCCGGCGCGGCGAGATTCTGATCGAGACCTTTGTCCGTCAGATTTGCGGCTGCGAGGGGGATTGGACCCCAGCCCACATCATCGACGAGCAGACGGCGCTGATTCGGCAAATGGTGGGAAGCGACCAGGTGATTCTGGGGCTCTCGGGGGGGGTCGATTCCTCGGTGGCGGCTGCCTTGATTCACCGCGCCATCGGCGATCAGCTCACCTGCGTCTTCGTCGACACCGGGCTGCTGCGGCTGCACGAGGGGGACCAGGTGATGGCGACCTTCGCCGAGCACTTGGGGGTCAAGGTGATCCGGGTCGACGCCTCCGAGCGCTTCTTCGGCGAGCTGGAGGGGGTCGAGGATCCCGAGGCCAAACGCAAGATCATCGGTCGGCTTTTCGTCGAGATCTTCGAGGAGCAGGCCAATCAACTGCGTGACGCCAAGTGGCTTGCCCAGGGGACGATCTACCCCGACGTGATCGAGTCGGCCAAGGCCAAGAGCGGCAAGGCGGTGGCGATCAAGAGTCACCACAACGTCGGCGGCCTGCCTGAGCGCATGGGGCTCAAGCTGCTGGAGCCGCTGCGCGATCTGTTCAAAGACGAGGTGCGTGCGGTCGGGGTCGAGCTGGGGTTGCCCCGCTCCATGGTCTTCCGCCACCCCTTCCCCGGTCCGGGGCTGGCGGTGCGCATTCTCGGGGCGGTCAGCCGCGAGGCTGCCGACACCTTGCGGCTGGCCGATGCAATCTTCATCGAAGAGTTGTGGAATTTTGATCTTTACGACCACATCGCCCAGGCCTTCGTTGTCTTCCTGCCGGTCAAGAGCGTCGGGGTGATGGGGGACGGGCGCACCTACGAAAACGTGGTGGCGCTGCGGGCGGTCGAGACCTCCGACTTTATGACCGCCAGTTTCTACCCGATTCCGCACGAGATCCTCGGCAAGGTGAGCAACCGCATCATCAACGAGGTCAAGGGGATCAACCGGGTGGTCTACGACGTGTCGAGCAAACCCCCCGCCACCATCGAGTGGGAGTAAACATTCCGGCGAAACACCGGATGTTCCCTCTCGCCCCAACCCTCTGCCCGTTGGCACGCAAGAGGGGTCATACCAGCGCCAAGATGCGATGCTTGAATCGCCTTCCCTGTTGTGCACCCCTCCTGCGGAGCCTCCATGCCCCCCCACCGTCACACCAAGATCGTCGCCACGCTGGGTCCCGCCACTGACTCCCCCGAGATGATCGAGGCGCTGCTGCGGGCCGGGGTTGATCTGTTCCGGCTGAATTTCTCGCACAGCGATCACGCCACCCACGCCCTGCTGATCGCCACCATCCGGCTGGTCGAGGCCTACCTGCAACGCCCTATCGCCATCCTGCAAGACCTCAAAGGGCCCGAGATCCGCACCCGCGATGTGGCCGATACGTTCCGCCCCCTGCATCAGGGGGAACACGTCGTGCTCGCTCCCGGCCCCGGTCCCATTCAGGGCACAGGTCCACTCTTCATCACCTTCGAACACCTGGCTGAAGATGTGCACGAGGGGCAGCGGGTTTTCATCGACGACGGCTCCATCGCCCTGATGGTCGAGGCGGTGATGGGGGTCGAAGTCCACTGCCGGGTTGAGCGGGGGGGGGTGCTTAAGAGCCGTAAGGGGGTCAACTTTCCCGGCGCCAACCTCTCGCTCCCTTTTCTCACCGACAAGGACTACGCCGATCTCGATTTCGGTATCGAAAACGGGGTCGACATCGTCGCCGCCTCGTTTGTGCGCAGCGGCTCCGATGTGCGCCGGGTGCGCGATTACATCCGGGAGCGGGGCAGCAAGGCGATGGTGATGGCCAAGATCGAAACCCGGCAGGCGGTCGACAATTTAGAGGAGGTCATCCGCGAGGCCGACGCAGTGATGGTGGCCCGGGGCGACTTGGGGGTGGAGATCCCGGTCGAGAAGGTGCCGATGGTGCAAAAGCGGATCATCGATCTGGCGGTGCACTTGGGTAAGCCGGTGCTCACCGCCACCCACATGCTCGAATCGATGACCCACCACGCCTACCCGACCCGAGCCGAGGTGACCGACGTGGCCAACGCGGTGCTCGACGGCACCGACGCGGTGATGTTGTCGGGGGAGACCGCCAATGGCGAATACCCAGTGGAGTCGGTGCTCACCATGGTGCGGGTGATCCAGGAGGCCGAAGGGGTGCAGCGCTACCAGCCCGCCTTCCAGGAATGGGAGCCCGATCTGGCCTCGGGGATTGGACGGGCCGCCTGCGTCTTGGCTCAAAGCCTCAAGGCCCAAGCGATCCTCTGTCCCACCGCCTCGGGAGCGACGGCGCGGCGCATCGCCATGTTCCGTCCCGAACGGCCCATTGTCGCCCTCTCGGTTGAGCCGCTGGTGCTACGTCAGTTGCTGCTCTCCCACGGGGTCTTCCCGATTCGGATGCGGGCGATGGAGAGCCTCGATCAGATGGTGGAGGACAGCCACGACCTGGCGGTCGAGACTGGCTTCGTCAAAGCGGGGGATGTGGTGGTGCAGGTCTTCGGGCTGCCGGTGGGGGTGGCGGGGTCGACCAACACGATTCAGGTCCATCGCATCGAGGGTTGAGCCTGTTGTTGCACCGCCGCCCAACGATCACCGGAGTACGAACTGCGGATCGAACACCGCCCAGCCGGTGAGGATGACGAACAGCCGCACCAGCAGCACCCCCCGCGCCTGGAGGTGGTGTTCCGCACGCAGCGCAAGGCTGTTTTTGTCATCGGCAGCAGCCACCTTGGCAAGCGCCACACCGCTCTTGGCTTGCAGCGCGTAGAGGATGTAAAGGGTCATCAGCAGCGCCCAATGGCACCACAAAATGAAATCGGCCCCCCCCTCGTGGGTGACGAGCTGGCCGTACCAGTCGCGGTGCATGTAGAGGTAGAAGGGGACCAGCAGATCGAAGAGCATCGCCCCCCCCATGATCGCCACGTGCAGAGGGCGGATCTTGTGCAAGAAGAAGGCGGCGATCATCAGCAGGTAGATCAGGGCGGCGGCTTGCAAGACTTCGCTGGACACGGCGTTTCCCCGGCAGGTGAACGAAAAGGGGGGGAAGGGTAACCCCGTCGCCCCGTCGAATCAGCTTCAATACCCATCGAACTCAGGAGTTCCCATGCACATCGGCACCCCCCTTTCCCCCTCGGCGACCCGCGTCATGCTTTTGGGCAGCGGCGAACTGGGCAAAGAGGTTGTCATTGCCCTGCAACGGCTGGGGGTGGAGACCATCGCGGTCGATCGTTATCCCAATGCCCCCGCCATGCAGGTCGCCCACCGCAGCTTTGTGCTCCCCATGACCGATCCCGTCGCCCTGAAGAGGCTCATCTTGCTGGAGCGGCCCCACCTGATCGTCCCCGAGATCGAAGCGATCGCCACCGACATGCTGTTGGAGATCGAGCACGAGGGGGTGGCCGAGGTGATCCCGACGGCGCGGGCGACCCGCTTGACCATGAACCGGGAGGGGATCCGCCGTTTGGCCGCCGAAGAACTGGGGCTGCCCACCTCTCCTTACGCGTTTGCCTCTTCCTTGGAGGAACTGCAAGCGGCCATCGACAGCGGCATCGGCTACCCCTGCGTCGTCAAGCCGGTGATGTCCTCCTCGGGTAAGGGGCAGTCGGTGGTAAAAGGGGCCGAGGAGGTTGCGGCCGCCTGGAATGACGCCGGCAGTTCGGGACGAGTCGATTCGGGCCGGGTCATCGTCGAGGGGTTCATCGACTTCGATTTCGAGATCACCCTGCTTACGGTGCGGGCCATAGGGCACTCGGGCGCGGTCGAGACCTTCTTTTGCGACCCCATCGGCCACAAGCAGGTCCACGGCGATTACGTCGAGAGTTGGCAGCCCCAGGCGATGAGCGATGCCGCGTTGAATCAAGCTCAGGAGATCGCTGCCACCGTCACCAGCAGCCTGGGGGGACGTGGTCTCTTCGGGGTCGAGCTCTTCGTGCAGGGGGAGAAGGTCTGGTTTTCCGAGGTCAGCCCCCGCCCCCATGACACCGGCATGGTGACCATGGCGACCATGCGTTTGAACGAATTCGAGCTGCATGCCCGCGCCATCCTCGGTTTGCCGGTCGATACCACCCTGCGCCGCCCTGGTGCCAGCGCCGTGATCTACGGCGGCATCGAGGGGGAAGGGGTCCGTTTCGAGGGGGTGGAGCGGGCACTCACCGTTCCCGAGAGCGAGGTGCGGCTGTTCGGCAAGCCCGAGTCCTGGCAACGCCGTCGTATGGGGGTGGCGCTGGCCGGTGCCGACGATGTCGAGACGGCGCGGGCGCGAGCCTTAGAGGCAGCGGGGAAGGTGAAGGTGGTCAAGGGGTAGACCTGGGGTTTCAACCCCAAGGGACGCGCTGATCGATGCAGCGTCCCCCTTGAAAAAGCGCCGATCAATTCGGCAAAAAAAGCCCCGGCAGTCACCTGCCGGGGCTTTTTTTTCAACCCTCCTCAGTGGGGGGTGTGGCCGGTTTGCGGCGGGTGCGCTGTTTCGGGGGGGTGTCGGCATCGACCCCGGCGGCTGCATCCTCGGGGTCGATGATCTCCCCCACAACCTCCTCGGCGCTTTCAGATTCAGGCTCAACCACTTCGGCTTGAACCTCCTCCTCATCGTCGGGCTCGGCCTGGGGCCAATCCTTAA
Source organism: Proteobacteria bacterium CG1_02_64_396 (assembly GCA_001872725.1). NCBI lineage: Bacteria > Pseudomonadati > Pseudomonadota > Proteobacteria bacterium CG1_02_64_396. Next base: position 48,208 of record MNWR01000093.1, read on the forward strand.
ACGGGAAGGGGCGCACGTCGCTGGCGAAGGTCTGGTAGCGGAAGATCTCGTTGGTGTAGGCGGCCAGTTGTGCCCCGAGGCGGCTCAGCCGCACCTCCCGCTCTCCGCTGAAGAGCACGAAAAGAAACTGCACCACGGTCACCGCCCCCACCACAATGCGGGCGAGCCAAAACAAGACGACAAACAGCAGAATGTACAGGCCCCGGATCCAGGTACTCGGGGCGGTCAGGTGTTCCTGAAGCATGATGGGCTCCTTCAAGGTGTTCAGGGGATTTTGATCCAGCCGCCTAGGTGGTTCAGGCTCAATCGGGTTAAGGCCTCGATATGCTCGGGGGTGTCGTTGAGGGCGTCAATGTAACGCAGCATCTCCCCCCCGGCGGCCTTGAAGTGTTCGTGGTAGCCGACCGCGACCTCCTCCAAGGTTTCTAAGCAATCGGCGGCAAAACCGGGGCAGACCACATCGACCCGTTTCACCCCTTGCTGGGCCAGAGTGCTCAAGGCCTCGTCGGTGTAGGGGGTCAGCCAGGGCTCTTTGCCGAAGCGCGATTGGTAGGCCAGCGACCACCGCCCCGTCTCTAGTCCCAGGGTTTGGGCCAACAATCGGGCTGTGGATTGGCATTGTTCCGGGTAAGGGTCGCCCGCGTCGGCGTAGCGCTGCGGCATACCGTGGAACGACAGCAGCAGGTGGTCGGGTTTGTCTGCGTTGGCCCAGCGTGCCTGAATATGGGCAGCAAGGGTGGCCACATGATGAGGATCGTCGTGGTAATCGCGGATCCAGCGCAGTTCGGGCATCCGCCGCCAGGTGGTGAGCTCGGCCATCACCGCGTCGAAGGCCGACCCGGTGGTGGCTGCGCTGTATTGGGGGAACATCGGCACAATGAGGATGCGCTCACACCCCATGGCATCCAGGGCTTGCAGCCCCTGGGCGATGGAGGGGGCGCCGTAGCGCATCCCTAGCACCACCGGGATTGTCGCCCCGGTTTGGCGACCGAGCGCCTGGGCCAGCGCCTGGCTCTGACGGCGAGAGATCGCCAGCAACGGGGAGCCATCCTCACCCCACACCGCCTGGTAGAGGGCCGCCGATTTGGCCGGGCGGGTGTTGAGGATGATGCCGTGCAGGATCGGCCACCACCTCCAGCGCGGCAGCTCCACCACCCTGGGGTCGCTCAGAAATTGGGCCAGATAGGGTTTAAGGGCGGCGGCGGTTGGCGCCTCGGGGGTGCCGAGGTTGACCAGCAGCACCCCGCAGGGGGGGGCGTCGGCAGGGGGCGGGGCGGGGGAGCGGAAGTCGGACATGGTGGTCGCCGCGTCTCTTTCACGTTGCTTCGAGGCCATAGGGGCCGCTTTAATCGGACCTTCAAGGTTCATCATGTCGCAAACCACGAGGAAGGTCATGCCCGATTCCACCCCAGCAGCCCTCAAGCTCGCCCCCCGTATGGGGGAGATCTCCTCCTTCCAGGTCATGGATCTGCTCAGTCGGGCCAAGGCCCTTGAAGAGCAAGGGATCGACGTGGTCCACATGGAGATCGGCGAACCCGACTTCAATACCCCCGCACCGATTGTGGCGGCGGGGATCGCTGCGTTGCAGAACGGTCTGACCCACTACACCCCGGCGCTGGGGTTGCCCGAACTGCGGGCTGCCATCGCCCGCCACTACCAAACCGAGTACGGGGTCACGGTCGATCCGGAGCGGGTGATCGTCACCCCCGGCGCCTCGGGGGCGCTCAGCGCCCTGATGGCGGCGTTGATCGCCCCCGGCGACCAGGTGCTGATGGCCGATCCCGGTTACCCCTGCAACCGCAATTTCGTGCGGCTGGCCGAGGGGGAGACGGTGCGGGTGCCGGTCAACATCGAGACCGCTTACCAGCTCACCCCCGAATTGGTCGAGTACTTCTGGGATGACAAAACCAAAGCGGTCCTACTCGCCTCCCCCTCCAACCCCACCGGGACGGTGGTGCCCAAGGACGACCTGGCGGGGATTGTCGAGATCGCCAATCGTCGCGGCGGCCGGGTAATCGTCGACGAGATCTACCACGGCTTGCTTTTCGACGCCCCCACCACCACGGCTCTGGCATTGAGCGACCAGGCGATTGTGGTCAACAGCTTTTCAAAGTTTTACGGCATGACCGGCTGGCGCCTGGGCTGGATGGTGGTCCCCCCCGATTTGGTCCGCCCGCTCGAAAAACTGGTGCAGAGCCTCTTCATCGCCGCAGCCACCCCGGCTCAATATGCGGCGCTGGCGGCGTTTTCACCTGAAACCCGAGCGATCCTTGAGGAGCGGCGCGACATTCTCAAGCAGCGGCGCGACTTCCTGCTTCCGGCGCTACGCGGCTTGGGTTTCGACATCCCGGTGACCCCCCAGGGGGCATTTTACCTCTACGCCGATTGCAGTCGTCTGACCCGCAGCAGCAAGGCACTGGCGACCCAGTTGTTGGAACGGGCCCATGTGGCGGTCACCCCCGGCGGCGATTTTGGGGAATACCGGGCCGACCGGCACATCCGCTTTGCCTACACCACCGGCCTCGATCATTTGGAAGAGGGGGTACGGCGCATCGGCGCCTTCCTTAATGGGGGGCGCTAAGTTCGGAACGACCCCACCGAGAATGGCTCTCAACCTGAGCCGTGGGGCGCCGCGAGAGTGCCCCCGTACATGTTGAGAGGAGGATCGATCATGTCTTCATGGCGCTGGTTGTGGATCGCTTCACTGGTGGCAGCCTCTGCCCCCGCTTGGGCCGACATCGCCCATCCCCCGATTGTCCCCGAGGGTCGTTTCGACATCGGCATTGGCAATTCGATGTTGGATCGTCGGGAGTCGGTGGTCGCTTATGCCGGCTATGGACAGCAACAGGGCAAAAACAACGTGTATGACCTGGACCGCGTTTGGGAGGGGCGGATTGGTGCCGACCTGCATCGTGAGCAATTCGGGGTGGCGGTGGGGTTGTTCGCCTCGGATGGCACCGGCGCGGGCGACACCTCGGCCCCTCTAAATCGCGACGATTTTAAATACCGCACCCTGAATCTTGAGGGGGCGTACCACTTTGCCGCCGGCACCTTGCAGATTGGGGGCGACGCCCTGCGCACCCAGCGTCATTTGCAAACCAGCAGCCTGGGAACCACCCAAGCCGGTACAACCAGCTTCACCGAGACCCTCTACTGGATTCAGTACACCCAACGGTTGGGCGACAGCCACTTCCTCGGCCTCTATGTGCGACCCAAGCGCAGCTTCAACTACAGCTACGACGGCACCCTGAGCAAGACGGTCAACGAGGAGGAACCGGCGGTTTATCGCGTGGGATGGGGCGGCGTACAGGGGGAGGGGGGCGACAAGCGGGTTTATGGGCTCGACTTCTGGATCAGCAACGCCGCCGGACGCAAGGGGACCGGCTACGTCGTCTCGGGGGGGCAGTCCTTCGGTCCCTTTGCGGTGGCGGCCCGCTTCGACGACGAGACCGGCACCGTCTCGTCGGGGACCTTCGCACGCAAGGATCTTCTGATAGAGGGGTATTGGCGCCCCGGCGATTGGGGGACGATGGGGCTCTACTACGATTGGAATTTCGACAACTACGACCTCTCGCTGGCCCAACCCAACCAGACCAATCGCAATACGCGGTTTGGGTTCAAGGTGACGGGGGAGTTTTGAAGGTTGTTTTTCCGCAGCGTCGGACGGTCCGGACCCGACCGATGCTGCGAACGTGCGCGCCCTGATCTTGCCTCCATCCCTGGGCTGCCAAAATCGGGAACGTCAGTAGGAGGCGACCCCGTCGCCGAAGCGGTTGTAGATGCTGTCGTAGGAGGCGACCCCGTCGCCGAAGAAGCTCTGCCGAAAAAGGCAGGAAAACCCTTATTCGGCGTTTCCATAGAGAACCCCTAAAAACCGCCTTCCTGGCGGTTTTTAGGTTTCCAAAGGTGTTACCGAGCATGTGCCAACCTTCGGGCCCAACACGACAACGAGGTGTTACTGCTTGGCCCCGAACAGGTCGTCGATGGGGGTATCGAACAGGTGGTTGGCGTAGTTGCTGATGGTTTTCACCGCGATGGCCAGCAGGATGTCCAACACATGCCGCTGCTCGTAACCCGCCGCCAAAAACGCCGCAACCTCTTCGCGGCTGGCCTTGCCCCGTCGATCCACCAGCACCCGAGTGAATTGGTGCAGCGCCCGCAGGCGGGGTTCGGGAATTTCCCCCTGGTCCAGGATGGCTTGGGTCACCGCTCTGGGGACTTGGGCCATGTTGTCGGCCATGAAGCAATGGGCCGCCGTGCAGTAATCGCATTGGTTTTCCCGGCTGACCGTCAAAAGAACGATCTCCTGCTCCACGGGGGTCAAGCCCGAATCGGTACGGAAACGGTCGTAGCCCAGCAGGTAGGTTTCCAGCAAATGCGGCGCATTGGCCATGTAGGCGTAGGTGTTGGGAATGAAGCCCAGTTTGCTGTGGGCCGTTTCCAACAACGTGCGGGTCCGTGCCTCGGCGGTGTCGATCCGCTGGGCGGGCAGGTCGAGGGCGGGGTGGTGGTTGGCGGCGCAGGCGCTTGTGGCGGTGCAACTTGCGGCAGAGCAGGTGTTCATGGCGTGGTCTCCGTGGTGGATGGAATGCCCGTCTGGGCTACGGAGACGATGTTAGGGATGGTGACTGGACGTTAAATGCCGGTTAGTCCTATTTTTATGCCAATTCGTCCATTTTATTCGGTGCGGGGTGGGTATGGATGTTCTTAACGATCTGCTGAGCACCATGAACATGCGCGGCGATGTGTATTTTCGCTGCGCCTTCACCGCCCCCTGGGGGATGCGGATCGCCCCGGTTTCGGTGGCGGAATTCCACATCGTCGTCCAGGGGGCGTGCTGCATTCAGGTGTTGGATCGGCCCGACCCGGTGGTGTTGCAAGCTGGGGATGTTGTGTTGTTTCCCCACGGCCAGGCCCATGTTTTGTTGGACGCCACCGACACCACCCCCGCCCCCGCCCACGACATTGTTCCCCAGATCCCCAGCAACTACGGCCCGGTGGTGTACGGAGGGGGCGGGGTCGGCGCCGACATCATCTGCGGTTATTTCGAGTTCGACCGGGGGACCAACCGGGCGCTGCTGGAGGCTTTGCCGCAATTTGTGCACGTTCAGGGGCAGGCCATCGCCGCCGATTTTCCCTGGTTGAACCACACCCTGCATTTCATCGCCCACGAAACCGGCCATCCGCGCCACGGCACCGAGGGGGTGGTCAACCGGCTCGTCGAGGTGATGTTCATTCAGATCATGCGGGCCTACATCGCCAGCCAACCCCACGCGGGTGGGTTGCTGGGGGCCATCGCCGATCCCCGGCTTGGACGGGCGCTGGCGGCCCTGCACCGTCGCCCCGAAACCCCCTGGCGCCTGGAGGATCTGGCCGACGTTGCGGGGATGTCCCGCTCCGCTTTTGCCGCCGGGTTTCAGTCCCAGGTGGGGCAATCCCCCATGCAATACCTGACCGCTTGGCGTATGGGCAAAGCGGCCACCCTGTTGACCACCACCGTCCAAGGGCTGGCCGACATTGCCGAGCAGTGCGGCTATACCTCGCCGGTGGCCTTTGCCAAGGCGTTCAAGCGCCACTTCGGGGTGGGACCGGGGCGGTATCGCAAGGGGTTGTTGGATCCTTCGTAAGATTCCCCCTCTTGGTGCGAATGGGGGGGTAATGCTCCCGCGAAGGAGCCCCCATCCCCTGAAGGAGGATCTGCCATGTTTCGCATCCTGACCCTGGTTTTAAGCCTGTCCGCCCTGGCCGTGAGCCCCGCTCTGGCGGCAAGCCACGCCAACCCCTGCAACCCCTGTCGCCCCGCCGCGACGAACGCCAACCCGTGCAGCCCGGCGCCGCAGGCCAATCCCTGCAATCCCTGTGCGATGCCCCATGCCACCCCCCCCGCCAACCCCCCCGCCAACCCGTGCGCGATGCCGTCGCCCAAAAAACCGGCCAATCCCTGCAACCCGTGCGCGATGCCATCCGGCCAAGGGACGAGCCACAACACCCCGATCCGCCCCCACGCCTTCGATACCTTCCAGCAAGCGGTCGCCCTGGGGCAGAAGCTCTGGAGCGACGACGAGCACTTGGGGGAAAACGGGGTCTCTTGCCTGTCGTGCCATTCCGGGTTCGACAAGCTTCACTTCGAGGCCAACCAGAACTTCCCCCACTTCGTCCCCATGACCGGCGATGTGGTCACCCTGGACCAGATGATCAACTACTGCCTGCTCAACCCGATGGGGGGTAAGGCGCTCGATCCCAACAGCCGCGAGATGACCGCCATGGCCGCCTTTTATCGGGCCTACCGTCTCCAGTACCTTCAGGGGCGCGTTGCCCGATGAGGCTGCGGCCCCTCATCACCGGACTGCTCCTGGCCCTGTCGCCCTCCCTCGGGATGGCGGCGGGGCCACAGGTGGCGGGGCCACAGGTGGCTGAACCGGAACTGCCCGCCGGTTATTGGGATCGCCCCATCCCCCCCCAGGGGCAAGCCCCCCAGCACTGGCCCCATCCCCAGGGGTCGTTGCGGCCCAGCGATTGCGGCAGTTGCCACGTTGCGCAATACCGGGACTGGCAAGGCTCGCTCCATGCCCATGCCGCTTCCCCCGGTTTGATGGGGCAATTCCCTGGGTTGGGCCGGGAGGAGGCCGCCGCCTGTTTAAACTGCCATGCCCCCCTGGCCGAGCAGGGTCTGCCGGACCAACCCGATTGGTTGGGGCTGCTGGAACGGCGCAGCCAGGACCGGCAACGGGCCGAACTTCCCCACGCGGGGGTCTCTTGCGCCGCCTGCCATGTGCGGGGCAACGCCCGTTTTGGTCCCCCCCGGCGGGGGGAAACGGCCACCGGCTGGATCGACGGCGGCGCCCACGGCGGCTTCACGGCGCTGCCTGCCTTCGAAACGTCCGAGTTCTGCGCCGCCTGCCACCAATTCCCCCAATCCATGGCGATCAACGGTAAACCGCTGGAAAACACCCTGGCCGAATGGCGGGCCAGCCGCTTCGCCCGGCAGGGGGTGACGTGTCAGGGGTGCCACATGCCGGAGCGCCGCCATGGGTTCAAGGGGATTCACGACCCGGCCACCGTCACCTCGGGGCTCGCCTTCAATCTGGTCGTTGCCCCCCGCGCCGCAACCCTGACCCTAACCTCGACCGGCATCGGCCATTACTTTCCTACTTACGTTACCCCGGCGGTTGAGGTGGTGGCCGAGGCGCTGGGGGGGGAGGGGACGGTGGTGCGGCAGTGGCGTTGGACGATTCAACGCCGGGTTTCCGCCGATTCGGGGCGGTGGGAGGAGATCGAAGACACCCGGATCGCTCCAGGGGAGGCGCGCCCCTTTGTGGCGGCCCCCTTGCCGCCAGGGGCGACGGCGGTGCGTTGGACCGTCACCGTGGAGCCCGACGCCTTCTACAAGGGGGTGTACCGGGGGTTGCTGGCGGGGGCGTTGCCCGACCCGGCTCGCCGTTTGATCGAAGCGGCAATCACTCGGGCCGAGGAGGGGGATTACCCGCTTTGGCAGCAGGTTCGGGCGATTCCGGGGCGTTGAGGGCCTGATCCAGGTGCTGAGCAATCCGCGCCTTAACCTGGGGATCGAGCGGCTGGCTGGGGGGGGCAGGGGGCTGACCGATGCCGAACACCCGGTGCATCAACCCCATCTGCCGGTCGAAATGACGGCAGGCCACGCAGATCAGCAGATGCAGATGCAAATCCAGCCGCTCCCGCAGGGTCAACGGGCGGTCCAACCGTTGGGACACCAAAACGCTGGCTTGACGGCAGTTGAGCATGTCAGTCCTCCCGTGGGGGGCGGCGCCCCAGGCCGTGGTGTTCCAGGCAACCCCGAAGCGACACCCTGGCCCGGTGCAACAACACGTACAGGTGGTTCGCCGTCGCGTCGATTTCCTTACACACCACCTCGGCCTCCTCCCCTTCAAGATCGCGCAGGGCGAACACCAGCCGTTGCCGGGGAGAAAGGCGCCGCAGGCATTCCTCCAGCCAGTGCCAAAATTGCTGCGATTCGGCCAGCTTGTGTGGATCGCCGCCCCAGTTTCCGGGGGGGGTGATCCAGCGCCCGGTTGGGTCGAACAGCGCCTCGACCCCCTCCTCGCCGACGTCGATTTCAACCCCCCCTTTGCGGTACTGGCGGCGCAGGTGGTCCACCACCTTGTGTTTGAGGATGCCCATCAGCCAGCTGCGTTCGCTGGCGTTGCCGTCGTAGCGCGAGCGCCCCTGCCATGCCGCCAGCAGGGTTTCTTGAACCACATCCTCGGCGGCATCCCCCACCCGCAGACGGGCGTAGCGGTAGAGGCTGTTGCCGTGTTCGTCGAGCCAGCGTTGCGGATCGATGGTGTGGGTGACCATGCCCCCCCCTTGGTGAGAGATTCGTTCCTCCGATGGTAGCGGCGGCGCGGGTTGATCGCCCTGATTCCCAAGAGGGCGCACGTGTAAGAATTTCCCCCCTGGAGCGATATGCGGTCATCCAATCCCTTTTCCCCTTGAAAGGATGACCGCCATGCGCCTGACCGCCGGTTCCCCCGCTCCAGATTTTGCCGTGACCGACCTTGAAGGACGAACGGTCCGTCTTGCCGACTATCGGGGCAAACGGGTGATGCTCTCCTTCTACCGTTATGCCTCTTGCCCCCTGTGCAGCGTGCGGGTGCATCGCCTGGTCGACCAACTCGACCGCCTCCAAGCGCAAGGGCTTCACCTGCTGGCGGTGTATGAATCGTCCGCCGAAAGCCTGAACAAACACGGCATCGACCGGTACCCCTTCCCGATCATCCCCGACCCCACCCGTAAGCTTTACCAGCGTTATGGGATCGAGTCTTCGTGGTGGGGGATGATGAAGGGGATGGTGCGCAACATGGGGCCGCTGATGAAAACGATGCTGTCGGGCAAACTCGACATGGAGGGGGATGTGGCCATTGTCCCCGCCGACTTTTTGATCGAGGCCGACGGTGTTGTTGAGGTCGCCCATTACGGCACCCACATTGGCGATCACCTGCCGCTGGAACGGATCCATGCGTGGTTGCGTCGCGAGCGCTGAGGAAGCGCTGATTGAATGGCGCTTCCGAGCGACCCAGGGATGGGCCGCCAAAATCAGGAACGTAGGAGGCGACCTAAGTCGCCGAAGCTCTGCTTTTGGTTTTTGCGGAGCATGCCGATTCAAGGCAGGAGGCCTTGAATCGGCGTTTCCCTAAGGAGGGTTCGGGTGTGCAGTGGGGGGCGGTAGCGCCCCCTACTGCGCGAAGTCCGCGTAGCACGATGAGAGAACTGCCCCGACCCGTCGTGCTGCTGGAGGGGTTCTGGCGTCCTGAGGATGGGGGGACGGTGCGGCTCTACTACGATTGGAACCGCGACAACTACGACCTCTCGCTGGCCCAACCCAACCAGACCAATCGCAATACGCGGTTTGGGTTCAAGGTGACGGGGGAGTTTTGAAGGGGGGGGGCGTCGTGTCGGATGGGAGGGGCGATACCCGCATCGCGCGCAACATCTGAGACGAGGCTGGATTCTCCCCCGTTGGGCTGGAGACGTACGGTTGCACATGGTCGGCAAACGACCGTGCGACTCAACGGTGAACAGAATCGACCAAGGGGCGCGATAGAGAGGCGGAACAAACCGGCATGTCCGTTCCGCCCTGACCCCGTTCCGCCTTCCCAACAAAAAAGCCCCCGATTTGGGGGCTTTTTTGTTGGGGCCGTCCCCTCTGTTCCCCCCTCCCTTGACGCTGGGGGGGGGGCATATTAGGCTGGCGACGTCAACGAATCGGCGTGGTTAAAGTGATCGCGTCACACAACGACTGGATTACTTGATTTCCAGGAGAGCCCCATGCCCCCTGTTTTTGCCCCCACCACCCGCCCCACCGGTACACATCCTTACCCGCAGGAGCACCCCATGAACACCCCGTGCCGTTTTCAGACCTCGTCGTGGCTGTTAACCGCCGTTTTTTGCGCGGGATTGCTGGTGCAAGGGTGTACGGCGGGTTGGAAAGGCGACGCCTCGGTAGGGGGAGGGGCCGACACCACCGCCCCGGTGGTTACCCCCCCGGCCAACCTCACAGTGGCCACCGTGGACGCCAGCGGCACCCCGGCCACCGATGCCACCATCGCCACCTTCTTGGCCGGGGCCGCAGCGACCGACAACGTCACCCCCAGCGGTAGTTTGACCCTTACGAACGACGCCCCGGCCACCTTCCCGATGGGGAGCACCACGGTGACCTTCACCGCCACCGACGGCGCAGGCAATACCGGCAGCGCCACGGCGACGGTAACCGCGAGTGATTCAACCGCCCCGGTGGTTACCCCCCCGGCCAATATCACAGTGGCCGCCGTGGACGCCAGCGGCACCCCGGCCACCGATGCCACCATCGCCGCCTTTTTGGCCGGGGCTGCGGCGACCGACAACGTCACCCCCGGCGTTAGTTTGACCCTTACGAACGACGCCCCGGCCACCTTCCCCGTGGGGAGCACCACGGTGACCTTCACCGCCACCGACGGCGCAGGCAACACCGGCAGCGCCACGGCGACGGTGACGGTGACGGTGGTCAGCGTGGTCAGCGCCATCGTGGCGGGGGATGTCCACACCGTGGCGCTGAAAAGCGACGGCACCCTCTGGAGCTGGGGGGACAACACCTTTGGCCAGCTCGGCGATGGCACCGTCAACAACAGCACCACCCCGGTGCAGGTCGCCATCAGCGGGGCCAACGCCATCGCGGCAGGGTTGAGCCACACCGTGGCGCTGAAAAGCGACGGCACCCTCTGGAGTTGGGGGGACAACACCTTCGGCCAGCTCGGCGACGGCACCGTCAACAACAGCGCCACCCCGGTGCAGGTCGCCATCAGCGGGGTCAGCGCCATCGAGGTGGGGGAGGGCCACACCGTGGCGCTGAAAAGCGACGGCACCCTCTGGAGCTGGGGGGACAACACCGTCGGCCAACTCGGCGACGGCACCTTCACCAGCAGCGCCACCCCGGTGCAGGTCCCCATCAGCGGGGTCAGCACCATCGCGGCGGGGGGTAACCACACCGTGGCGCTGAAAAGCGACGGCACCCTCTGGAGCTGGGGGGCCAACTGGTACGGCCAGCTCGGCGACGGCACCTTCACCAACAGCGCCACCCCGGTGCAGGTGGTCGCCATCAGCGGGGTCAGCGCCATCGCGGTGGGGGATGATGGCCACAACCTGGCGCTGAAAAGTGACGGCACCCTCTGGAGCTGGGGGAGAAACTGGGCCGGCCAGCTCGGCGACGGCACCATCACCGACAGCGCCACCCCGGTGCAGATCGCCATCAGCGGGGTCAGCGCTTTCGCAGCGGGGACGGGCCACACCGTGGCGCTGAAAAGTGACGGCACCCTCTGGAGCTGGGGGTTCAACGCGTCCGGCCAGCTCGGCGACGGCACCTTTACCGACCGCGCCACCCCGGTGCAGATCGTCATCAACGGGGTCGGCGCCATCGCGACGGGGGGTGAGCACACCGTGGTGCTGAAAAGCGACGGCACCCTCTGGAGCTGGGGGGCCAACGCGTCCGGCCAGCTCGGCGACGGCACCTCCAACAACATCAGCGCCACCCCGGTGCAGGTCGCCCCCTGGTGAGCGTCAAAATACAAAAAATGTTGCGGGGGTTGATCGGCACCCCGCTTCCCAAGAAAACGGAACGGGGTCAATGGCATGCCAAGACCCTATGAGCTTCTTGTTTCCTTTTGCCCCAACTCAAAATAGACCATAAGCCGAGTGCAAAATGGTCCCAAAAAGCCGTCGTCAATTGGCGGGGTGCGGGAGGGTGGGGGACGGATCGGGATTGGGTCAAAACACGGGACTGGGGGCCATTCAGGCAGGCCCATGCAAGTCCACAAAGGGTGGCCTACTGGCCTAAAACATCGCCCAAACCGCCGTATTTAACGTTTGGCCAACATTTGTTTTTACCCCCCAGAATCGGCCGCCTTCTTAGCGGCAGGGGCTCCCTTTTTCAGCTCGTTGACTCATTGAGGAGAAGGATCATGACGCTACGGTCGTCCACGTTGTTGTTGGCCGCGCTGGCCACTGCGGCAAGCGTGGCTGTTCCGACGGTTGCTGCTGCTGATGGCATGTACGTCGGTGTGGCCGGGACGCTGGCTCACACCAAGGTTGACACCACCTCGTTACAAGCCGCCGGTTTTAGCGGTTCGGTCACAGAGTGGGGAGTTGGCGGCACCGTGTTTGTGGGAAGTACACTCAGCGAATTGGGAGGTGGGAGTGCCCTTGCGGCCGAGGTCGGTTATTTGAGCAGCAAGGCTGCCTCGCGCGATATGACCTATTTGGGTGGTCCAGTCACCGGCGACATTAACGTTTCGGGGCTGACCGCCGCCGTCCTCTACCGCTTCGCTTCAGGAATGTTCCTCAAGGTTGGAGCCGCCAGCATCACCGCCAAGGAAAGCTTGGAGGCTCCTGCCGCTGGCTTGTCCAGCACCGATTCCACCAAGAGCACATCCCCCCTGTGGGGAATTGGCTTTGATTGGATGGCCAATCAACAATTCGGGGTTCGCCTCGAAATCGGCGGTTTGACCGCTGTTAAAGATTCGTTTGACACCAATAACACCGTCTCCCTGGCCAACCTGGGATTGCTCTTCCGCTTTTAATTCACAGCTCCACCTCCATAAAAAAGGGCAGCCTCGGCTGCCCTTTTTTATGGGTAACTATTCAGCCCACCCCTAAAAAAACGCTTGACAAGGTTTTTCCAAGAAAATCCAGCCCTCGCCTTAATCTGCCGGGCGCCGCTCAAAAGGGTGTTTCCTGTGCCCCATAAGGCGCCCTAACCCTCGCCGATGCAGCGGCCACTACGGGGGGCTGGCGCAAGCATGAAATTTTTGGTAAAAACGCATGAATTTTGCGAATTCTCATAAAATTTTATGGAGCATCGATCATGTTGTTGGAGTTCCGGGTTCAAAACTTCCGTTCGATTCGGGATGAACAGGTGCTCACGTTGGTGGCTTCCCGCGACAAGGAGCTGGCCGATACCAACCTGATGCCAACCGGCCTCAAGGGGATTGATCAGGCGGTGCGCAGCGTGGTGGTTTATGGGGCCAACGCCAGCGGGAAAACGACAGTCTTAGCAGCGCTGGCGTATATGAGCTCAATGGTGGCCAAGTCGGCAGGGCATCCTCCAGGACAACCATTGGATGTCCTTCCCTTCAAGTTAGACCCAAGTTCCGTTGAGCAACCCAGCCAATTCGAAATGACTTTCGTACTTAAGGGCGTACGGTATCAGTATGGTTTTTCGCTTATAAAGCAAAGAATCATTGAAGAATGGCTATTGGTGTACCGTACGGCCAAACCCCAGCAATGGTTCCGGCGCACCTTCGATGTGGGGGCCAACGCCGATCGATATGAATTCAGTTCTTATTTGACTGGTCCGCGTCAACTTTGGCAGCAAGCCACTCGCCCTACAACGTTGTTCCTGTCGGTAGCAGCTCAACTCAATAGTGCAATGTTGACAGTGGTTTACCAGTGGCTTTCGCGCATCGCTAGCCCCCAATTAAATCAAACAACCGAACAATGGTTTCAACGAGAGCAGGGGAGGCAAGCTATCCAGCACCTTTTGGTATCAGCCGATACCGGAATTCAGAGTCTTGAGTTCATAGCTCGTAAGCAGCGCCAGCAGGGCATCCATATTGAGTTTGGAGAGGAAGGACCCCGGGTTGCTGGTCGTGATTGGCAAGAAACAGAGGTTTTAGTACCACAGTTCCTCCACAGAACAGTCAGTGGCACTGCGGCCAACTTTGAGCTTCAGGAAGAATCCCAGGGCACCCAACGCCTGTATGGGCTGGCAGGTTTGCTGCTCAACGTTCTTGACTCAGGCGAAGTTCTGCTTGCGGATGAACTCGACAGCAGCCTGCATCCACACTTGGTCAGGCAGTTGATCGGCCTTTTCCACAACCCCAAAACCAATCCCCATGGCGCCCAACTGGTGTTCAGTACCCACGACACCTCGTTGCTCGACCAAACCCTGTTCCGGCGCGATCAAATCTGGTTCACCGAAAAAGGGGCCGACCAAGCAACTCGGCTTTATCCATTGACCTCCTTCAGTCCCCGTAAAGGGGAGGCGCTGGAAAGGGGGTATTTGGCGGGGCGTTATGGGGCGGTGCCATTTTTTGGCGATTCGTTTCTGTCCCCCGCGACCGGAAGGGGTTAAGAGGGCGCTATGGGTAGGGACAACCAGCCCAAACATCGGCAAGCCAAGGATCTGCGTCGTAAACATGGCAAGCGTCCGACCTACGACCGCATTCTGATCGTCAGCGAAGGAAGCAAAACCGAGCCGAATTATTTTGGGGAAATTCGGCAATCTAAGCGTTTGAGCACGGCCCACGTCGTGGTGGTGCCCAGTGAGTTGGGAACTGCCCCCAATCAGGTGGTGGCATACGCCAAGCGGTTGTTGGAGCAGGGCGATTCCACCAAGAGAATTGCTCCGGGGGCCTTCGAGCAGGTTTTTGTGGCGTTCGACCGTGACGAGCACCTTACCTACCACGATGCGTTGGCCCAAGTTGAGGCCCTGAAGGGCAAATTGCGCAACGACAACCGCAAGCCGGTCCGTTTCACGGCCATCGTTTCGGTGCCCTGCTTCGAGTTGTGGTTGTTGTTGCACTTCGAGGATGTGCGTTCAGCTATGCACCGGGACGAGGTGGTGCGGCGTTTGAAGCGATATCTGCCCGGCTACGAAAAAGGAGGCGTGGGCCATTTTGTCGCCACATGCGAGCATCTGGAGCAAGCCCGGCAGCGTGCTCAGGAGTTGTCCCGAACAACAACAGCACACGACGGCGAAGCGTCTTACACCAATGTGTACCTTTTGGTGGATGAGTTGATGGGGCAGGGGCAACCGGCTTAGCCGAGGTTGGGAGCCCCCGTTTCATTAACTCCGACGGCACCGCTACTGCTGGGCTTTGACCGTTGTGCGGATGCAGAACTCGGGTTCCACCCCCGGTAGAGTCATGGTGGGGGGGGCGCGTAGTGCTGTAACCAGGTCTACCATCAGATTTCCCAGCAAAGGCTCGCTCCTCAGACACTGGCCCGGTCGGACGTGTCCGCTCCGTCCCAGGCCGCAACCTCACACCCCCTGCCCCACCCCCGCCTTGGCATGTTCCCGCAAGAACGCCGTCGCCTTCTCGGCCTCGACCGGCGCCCCCAGCCACATCCCCTGCACCAAGTCGCACCCTTGATTCCGTAAGAAATCGCGCTGCGCCTGGGTTTCGACCCCCTCGGCGATCACCTTGAGGTTCATGGTGTGCCCCATGGCGATGATGGTGGTGGCGATGGCGGCGTCGTCGGGGTCGGTGAGGATGTCGGTGACGAAGGAACGGTCGATCTTCAAGGTGGAGACCGGTAGCCGCTTGAGGTAGGCCAGCGAGGAGTAGCCGGTGCCAAAGTCGTCGATCGAAAAAACGATGCCGGCCCGGGATAGGGTTTCGAGCTGTTCGAACATTTCGGGGGTATGGCCCAGCAGCAGGCTTTCGGTGATCTCCAGTTCAAGCGTTCCCGGCTGCATGTCGAAGCGTTTTTGAATCTCCAACGCGGTGGTCACGAAGTTGGGATCGAGAAACTGCCTTGCCGAGACGTTGACGGCGATCCGTATGGGGGCGATCCCCTCGTTCCGCCAGGCCGCGAATTGTCGGCAGGCCTGTTCAAGCACCCAGCTCCCCAGGGGGACGATCAGCCCGGTCTCCTCGGCCAAAGGAATAAACCGGCTGGGTGGGATTGCGGCCAAACCTGGCTCTTCCCAACGCAGCAGCGCCTCCATTCCCCAAACCCCACCACCGGTTAAATCGACCTGGGGCTGAAAATTCAGGTGGAGCGCCTGTTTGGCCACCGCCATGCGCAGCCGTTGTTCTAGGGCGATGTGCTCCTGGATCTTCTGGTTCATCTCTTCGGTGAAGAAGGCAAAGCGACCACGACCGCCCTCCTTGGCCCGGTACATGGCGGTGTCGGCGTTGCGCAGCAGGGTTTCGGTGTCGGCGCCGTCCATGGGGTAGAGGGTGATGCCGATGCTGGCGCTGATGAAGCTCTGTTTGCCGTGCAGGGCAAAGGGGGCGGTCAAGGCGTCGATCAGTTTGTCGGCCACCCGAGCGGCATCGTCGGGATGGTTGAGTCCAGTGAGGATCAAAATGAACTCATCCCCCCCCAGCCGGGCGACGGTGTCACTTTCGCGCACCGTCTTTTTCAACCGGTGGGCCGCCTCCTTGAGCAGTTGATCCCCCACCGTGTGGCCGTGGGAGTCGTTAACCTGCTTGAAGCGATCCAGATCGAGGAAGAGCAGGGCGGTCAGCCCCCCCTCCCGCCGGGTTTGGGCCAGGGCGAAGTCGAGCCGGTCGTGGAACAAGGCCCGGTTGGGCAGTCCGGTCAGGCCGTCGTAATTGGCCTGATAACGGATGCGGGCCTCGGCCTCTTTGCGTTCGGTAATGTCGTTGAAGATCCCCACGTAACCGGCCAAGTCGCCCCGGTCGTCGTCGATGCGCACGATCGAAAGCCACTCGGGGAAGTGCTCACCACTCTTACGCTGGTTGACGATCTCCCCCTGCCAAGCCCCCTCCCTAAGCAGTTGAGCCCACATGGTTTGATAAAACGCGGTCCCGTGTCGTCCCGAGCTGAGCAGCGCGGGGGTTTTCCCGACCGACTCCTGGGCGTCGTAACCGGTGATGCGGGTGAAGGCGGGGTTGACCGAAAGAATCCGTTTGTGGGCATCGGTAATCATGATGCCGTCGGGGGAAGCCTCGAAAACCGCAGCGGCGCGGCGCAGGTCGGTCTCGGAGCGGCGACGCTGGGAGACATCCTCGATCATCCACACCACCCCCCGCTCGGGTAGGCCGGGGACCACCGATTTGCCCAGGATACGAGCCCAGAAGGGGACGCCATCCGTGCGGGTTAAAAGCCGCTCCTCGGTGACGGACAGCCCTTGCGCCATGCGGAAAAGCAACGCTTCGAGTCCGGCGGAGGCGTCCTCTGCCTTGGGGAAAAGAAACAGGGGGGGAAAGCCCAGGATGTGGGCCTCGTCGATCCCGAAGATCTCCCCCACCTTGGCGTTGCTGCGCACCACTACCCCGTCGCGCAGCAACATGATGCCGACCAGAGCGTTGTCGAGCAGGACCGACAACTCCGACAGGGCATCCTCCAGCCGCTGCTCTGAGATGTCTTGCTCGTTCATTCGGTCTTGCAGGGTGTCGAGCAGTTGGTTGACCGAGCCGACCAATCGCCCGAACCCCTCCTCCCCGCCGTGCTCCTGTAGCAGACGCCTGCGCTGCGGCTGGCGCGGATCGAGGCTTTCAAGGGCGGCGATCATCCGGTCGAGCGGTCGACCGAGGCTGCGTTGAAACAGCAGCAGCAGCGCCAGGGTTAGCCCCGCCAGACGTAAGCCACCCTCAAGCAGGGTGTGCCAAGCCTGCTGTCCAAAGGTCAGGGCCGGCTGGGTCGGGTCGACCAGGATTTCGATCCTGCCCACCAATGGGCCAGCGCCGGGGCCGTTTTCGTTCAGGGGCAGTTGCAGGGTGTGGGGGTCGGCAAAGAGTAGACGGCTGAGCCACAAGGCGGGGCCCCCCGCGTCGGGAAGAGGGCGATCCAGGCTGACGATGCTTTTGTCGTGGCGGTCGAAAATGTCGATGCGGTAGACGGTGCTCGTGGTGTTGATGACCTTGGCCAGGCTATGGGCCAGCTCGCCATCCTCGCGGGTGACCGCCAGGGTGGCCGCCTGGCGGATTGCCGCCAGCAATTCGACCCCCTCCCGGTTGTAAAGGGCCTGTTGGACGGTGTACCCCCGTGCCAGATCGACCACCCCCCCCACCAGCCCCAAACCAAGAGCAGCCACTGCCCCGAACAGGGCAAGGCGAAAGGGGAGTTGGCGGCGAGGGGGGATGAGGGCGCGCAAATTCACCACATCCACCCGACGTTCAGGAGGGGCAGGGCCATGGCGTACCCGCTCCTGGCTGGGGGGTGAATGGGAAGGTGCCGATGGGGCGTCGGACGAACATCAGAGGCCATGCCGAACCTTGGCAGTTGGGGCAAAAAAGGGGGGCTAAGATCGACGATGCGTCTGGGTAGATGAGCGCTGCCCAGCAAAGCGATTCTGGGCATGAAGGGGGGGCGGGGTGTGTGATTCATGAACGGCAGAGACAATACGAATGATCTTTGCGAAGGGGCTATAACTTCGCCCTTTTAAGCCGCAGCGCATTGCTCACCACCGTGACCGAACTTGCCGCCATGGCCGCAGCCGCGATCACCGGCGATAGCAACACCCCGTAGAGGGGATACAAGGCCCCTGCCGCCAGGGGAATCAACGCCGTGTTGTAGGCAAAGGCCCAGAAGAGGTTTTGCTTGATGTTCCCCACCGTGCGCTGCGACAGGTGGATCGCCTTGGGGACCAACGCCGGATCGCCCCGCATCAGGGTCACATCGCTGCTCTCCATGGCGATGTCGCTGCCACCGCCCATGGCGATCCCCACCTGCGCGGCGGCCAGGGCCGGTGCGTCGTTGATACCATCCCCCACCATTGCCACCGTTTTGCCCTCGCCTTGTAGCGCCCGGATGTGGTCGTGCTTGCCGTCGGGAAGGACGCCTGCGATCACCCGGTCGACCTTGAGCCGTTCCCCCACCGCCCTGGCCACCTCGGGGTGGTCGCCGCTGAGCAGCACCACCTCAATCCCCTGGTTTTGCAATGTCGCCACCGCCAGAGCTGCACCGGCCTTAAGGGGATCGGCGATGGCCAGTCCCCCCCTCAAAATCCCGTCGGCGCAGACCAGCACCACCGTCGCCCCCTCGGCCCGTCGGGCGGTGATCCAGTCGTTGGGCAGCGCACCGCCGATCCACTCGGGGCGACCGATCCGCACCTCGTGCCCGGAGACCATGCCAGTCACCCCCGAACCGGCCACCGTCGCCACCTGGGTCGCGTGGTTCCAATGCAGGTTTTGGGTACGGGCGTGGGCGAGCACCGCCCCCGCCAAGGGGTGTTCGGAAACCGCCTCGACGGCGGCGGCCTGAGCGAGCCAGCCGGTATCGGGTTCATGCGCCGACCACACCGCCACCACCTGCGGTTTGCCCTCGGTCAGGGTGCCGGTTTTGTCGAAGACCACCGTGTCGACCCGGCGCAGCAACTCCAGGCTGTCGCCCCCCTTGAAGAGGATCCCCTCCTTGGCCCCCCGACCGGTGCCGGTAATGATCGAAACCGGGGTCGCCAGCCCCAGGGCGCAAGGGCAGGCGACGATCAACACAGCCACAAAAACCTGTAGGGCATGCCCCCAGGCCGGTTCGGGACCGAAGAGCCCCCACCCCAGCGCCGCCAGGGTCGCGGTGGCGATGACCACCGGGACAAACACCCCCGCCACCCGGTCGGCGAGTTGGGCGATGGGGGGCTTGGCCGCTTGGGCCTGGGTGACCAGGGCGGTGATCCGGGCCAGCAGGGTGTTGCTTCCCACCTTGCGCGCCTGCATGACAAAGGCGGTGGCACCGTTCAGACACCCCCCGATCACCTCGTCCCCCTCGTGGACCGCCACCGGCAGCGGTTCGCCGGTCACCATCGAGGCATCGATCAGACCGTGTCCCTGCGCCACCACCCCATCGACGGCGATCCGCTCCCCGGCCCGCACTGAGATGTGGTCTCCCACGACCACCTCGACCAGGGGGAGCTCTTTCCAGCCCCCTTCCCGCTCGACCAGCGCCGTCTTGGGGGCCAGCCCCATCAAGGCGGCGACCGCCTCCCCCGTGGCCCTTTTGGCCCGCGCCTCTAAAAAGCGCCCCAGCAGAATGAGGGTGATGATCAGGGTCGAGGTGTCGAAATAGAGGGCGCCCGAGCCGAGCAGGGCGGTGATGGCGTTGGGGAAGAGCAACGCCGCCACGCTCGCCCCCCAGGCGGCCGAGGTGCCGACCGCCACCAGGGTGTTCATCTCGGCCCGCCCGTGTTTGAGCGCCCCCCAGGCCCCCCGGTAGAAGATGGCGCCGACCCAAAACTGCACCGGGGTGGCGAGCAGCCATTGAATCCAGCCCGACATCGGCCCTTCGGGAAGCGGCCGGATCCCGAGCATCGGTCCCATCGCCAGCACCAGAATGGGGAGTGTGAGCAGGATCGAGGCGGTCAGGCGGCGCCGCATCCGGGCGATCTCCTCGATTTGTCGGGTCCGTTGGGCGGTCAGCGGATCCTCCCCCGCCTGTGAGGCGATCACGGGGACGCCGTACCCGGCATCCTCAATCGCGGCGATCACCGCCCCTTTCCCCAGTGATGTCGCCGCCTCGATCCGGATCGTCTCTTGGGCGAAATTGACCTGGGCCTGTTTCACCCCCGCCACCGCCCGTACCGCCCCCTCGACCGCCGCCACACACGAGGCGCAGGTCATCCCCGAAACCGGCAGGGTGAAGGATTCGGTCGGCCCCTGGGGGGGCGGGGCGGTCGGTTGGG
>MNWR01000094.1 GCA_001872725.1 Proteobacteria bacterium CG1_02_64_396
TTTAGCGGAAAAACCCGCCATTTATTGCGTCGTCAGTGGAACTTTGTTTTATGCGACAGGACTGTCGCATAACTACCGAAAAGAGTTGTCGCATAATCCACCCCGTGTCAATCTAACTCGTTGATTTTGCTTACATGGAGGCCAGTTATGACGACACCCCAGCCCAATTACTACGACACCCCCACCCAACCCCGCCTGCTCGATGTGGTTCGAGCTCGAATGCGTACCCAGCATCTGAGCCTGAACACCGAGACCACCTACGTTCAGTGGATACGGCGCTTTATTCTGTTTCACCACAAAAAACACCCCAGGGACATGGGTTCACCCGAGGTCGAGGCGTTTTTGACGCACTTGGCGGTGGATCGTAAAGTCTCTTCATCCACGCAAAACCAAGCCCTATCGGCGCTGCTTTTTCTGTACCGAGAGGTCTTGGCTGTTCAACTTCCATGGCTTGAAAATTTAACCCGCGCAAAACCACGGGAACGGTTGCCGGTGGTACTTTCTAAGCCCGAGGTTAACAGGCTTATCGAACAACTTTCCGGTGTCAATGCTTTAATGGCAAGAATGCTTTATGGGACCGGAATGAGGATTCTTGAGTGCCATCGATTGCGCATCAAAGACGTTGATTTCGACCGTCACGAAATCACCATACGATCAGGAAAAGGGGGAAAAGACAGAGTGACAGTTCTCCCCTCGTCATTGATCCCTGAATTAAAATCGCATCTATTAACTACACGCAAACTACACGATGAAGATAGGGGCAAGAAGGTTCCAGGCGTTGAAATGCCCGATGCTCTAGAAAAGAAATACCCCTCCGCCTCGACATCTTGGGGCTGGTTCTGGGTTTTTCCTGCCCCCGATCTTTCCGTTGATCCCCGGTCTGGCATTCGACGGCGTCACCATGTTCACGTGGTTTCGTTGCAACGGGCCATTCGTCAGGCGGCCCGTCAAGCGGGCATCGCCAAACCGGCCACCCCCCACACCCTGCGCCACTCCTTTGCCACCCACCTGCTGCAATCGGGCTACGACATCCGCACCGTTCAAGAACTGCTCGGCCACAAGGATGTGGCCACCACCATGATTTACACCCATGTGTTAAATCGCGGTGGGCGGGGGGTGGTCAGCCCGCTCGACAACTAAGGAAACGCTGATTAAAGGCCTCCTGCCTTGAATCAGCACGCTGCGCAAAAACCAAAAGTAGGCGCCTTGAGGCGGCGATGGTTTTGGCTTGGCTTGCAGAATCAGAAGAGCTTCGGCGACGGGGTCGCCTCCTACGTTCCTGATTTTGGCAGACCATCCCTGGACTGCTCGGAAGCGCCGATTCAATCGGCGCTGCTCTAAATCCCCACCCCCCCCAACTCCACATCCCCCTGCACCCGCAGCTCCCGCCGATACACCAATGTTTTTCCCCAATAAATCTCTAAAAAATAGGGGGTCGACATGGGGGGGATGGCGGTCAGTTCGAAGTGGCCCCGTTCGTCGCTGATGTCGGGATGGCTACGTCCCAATTGCGGATGCACCAGCGACACCCTCAAACCGGGGATCGCAGTACCGCTGCCCGGTGCCCCGGTTTCGCTCCCCGCCTGATAGATCCAGCCTGAAACCGAGGCCCCCGGCCCCTCCATCGCCCCTGCCACGGCGGCGAAGCCCAAGAAGAGCAGGGCCAAAAGCACAATACGCCGGGTCATGACGCACCCCCGAAGCTGCCTTGATCGGGCGGCGGGGCGGTATAGCCGGCGGGAAGGGGGGCAATGCGGTCGAGATCGAGGCCGGGGATACGCTCGGCCACCGGGTGGTCGAATGCCAAGGTGCCGAAATCGATGGGGTTGCTTTGCTCCACCGTTTTGGTCACCGGCCGGTAACCGGGAGCGGTCGCCTCGATGGTCAGGTAGTGGGGATTGGGGTCGATCTGACCACGGACGATGCCGCTGCTGTCGGCGGCAAGACTCCAAGGGGTCGAGGGACGGACCGAGATGGTCGCGGAGGATGAGGCGGGGCCTGCGACGCTACCGTTGAAGATCAGCGGTTGGACGGTGGCTGGTTTGGCGTAATAGAGGGTGCCGAAGCTGAAGGCCAGGCCGATGACGAACAGGCCGAGGGCGGGGTAGCGGGTAGAGAGTTTGACCTCTTTGAGGAATTCGATCTGGAGCGCTTCGTCTTGGGCCGCCGCCTCCAGGCTCACCCGCCCCTTGTAGAGCAGGAAGATCCCCCCCAGCACCATGAAGACGCCGCACAGGGCGCTGGCGATCACCGCGATGTCGAACGTGTCCATTCCCCCCCCCAGCCGGATCCCCGGCGCCCCATTTCCTGCTTTGAACATGAATTCCAGATGCTCGTCCGGTGAGCAGAATCACCATTTATGGGAATGGATGTCAAGAATGATCGTGGGGAATGAAGGCGGAATGATTCCAACGGCCCAAGCCACTTAGCCTCGCTTCGGCGACAGGGTCGCTCCCACAAGCACAAGCGGTTCACCGGAGCTGGCGGGGGTTGGTTGGTTTTGGTGGGGGCGGGCCTTTGTCCGCAAGGGGGGGGGCAAACGCTTGCGTTTTGGGGGACGACCCCCGAAGTTTCATACCTGTAGGAACGCCGCATGTTTGGCGGGCCGCATCCCCTCGGCAATGCCGTCAACCTTGCCATTCAGGGGGGGTGTTCCTTGAATCGGGTGTCATCCCCCACCTGCACACTGCGGTCAAATCCTACCGCCCCCTCGAACATCCGAGCCTATGCGCCCCATTCCCCACCTCGTCATCCTGCTGATGGCCTTTCCCACCCTGGTTGGCGCCCACCAACGTCCATTGTCCACCGAGGACCCCGAATCGATTGGGGCGGGGCGGATTCTGCTGGAAGCAGGGGGTGAATATACCGATCACGCCAATATCCCCGCCTATGGCCTCAAGGGGCATCTGCTCAAGCTACCCTTGGTGGGGGTCAGCGTCGGAATCAGCTCCATTGCCGAAATCCAGATCGACGGGGGGTTTTACAATCACCTGACGGTAACCCAGCGCAAACGGGCACCCTTCAGCCGCATGCTGACCTTCTCGGGGGATTCAACCACGGGAGTAGAGGATTATGTGGTGGGGGCCAAGGTGCGGGTGGTGCCCGAGGGGGAGTGGTGGCCAGCAGCGGGGATCTACTTTGCCACCAAGCTGCCCAATGCCACGAACGAGACCGGCATGGGGATGGATACCATGGATTTTTATGCCTCGATTCTGCTGGGCAAAACCGTGGGGCCTGCTCGGGTGGTCGGCAATTTTGGGGTGGCCATCTACAGCAATCCGTGGATCGCCACCGCGCAAACCGACGACATCACCTATGGGCTCTCCATCGCCCTGACGGTGGCCCCCGCAACCGAGCTTTTGGCCGAGGTCACCGGCCAGAAACACTCGGGAGTCTTGGCCCCCCCCCCGAGGACCGAAACCCAAAACTGGGTGAAATTCGGCGCCCGCTACAGCTCTGGCCCCTGGAAGAGTGACGCCGCCTTCTCGTTCAATACCATGCACGGTGGGGAGCCCCAATACACTTGGATGGCGGGGGTGAGTTATATCTTCGACGCTTTTACCGTGCCTTAAGGAAGCGCTGATGAATGGCGCTTCCGTGTGGGCCCCCAAAATCAGGAACGTCGGAGGCGACCTAAGTCGCCGAAGCTCTGCTGATTTTGCAGGCAAAGCAAAAGCCACGTCGCCTCAAGGCGCCTACTTTTGGTTTTTGCCAGGCGTGCTGACTCAAGGCTGGATGCCTTGAATCAGCGTTTCTTTAATGGCGGCTTTGAGCGGCGAGGGCAAAGCGACTCGCTACGGACGCTCGGGTCCGACAAGCTCCCCGAACACCCCCTACAAACCACCCCCCTTGCCCGCCGCCGCGAACCACCAGGCCGGATGGGCCAGGATCTCCTCGGCGATGCGAATGTACCCCTCGGCGCCGGGGTGAGACTCGTCGGCCAAGGGGCCGCTGCGAACCGCCTCCAGATAGCGGTCGTCGCCCAGCAGCGGCTCGGCCAGGGGGATGAAGGGGATCTCCAAGCGGCAGCACAGCCCCTCTAACGCTTCGGTCAACGCCAACACCCGGTCATTGTGGGCGGCATCGAGCACCGGCGGGGGACCGAGCATCAAGGTGGGGTAGTGGGCGTTGGCGCCGCGCAGCATGGCAGCGGCGTGGGCCAAGGTTTGGGCGGTGGTCAGGCGGCTGCCTGGCCCCTCGGAAGCGGTGTCGTTGACCCCGAAGCAGAAGATCACCCTTCCTTCGATGCGGGGGGGCAGCCGTAGCGCCGCCTCGCTGCGCCAGCGCTGGGCAATGTCGGCGCTGGTCTCCCGCCGCACCCCCAGGTTGTAACCGGTCACCGGAATCCCCTCGTCCCAGAGACGCGCCACCACCCGTCCCACCCAGCCCATGCCGGTGGGATCGCCGGTCCCCTGGGTCAGGGAATCGCCAAAAAAAGCCATGCGTACATCGGACAAAACCGGCATGTCCCACCTCCTTTGAGCCCAACCACCATTGCAACACCCCCACCGCGACGGCGATCCTAGCGCCCCAACCCCTTTTCAGGAACCAAGAGCCCCGCTCTCAGGAGGCCACCCCATGCCCCAATCCGACGGCTACGTCTCCCCCGACTACCTGCGCAAAACCGCCGAATTGGCGTGGCGGCTCAAGGAGCGCACCTACGATCTATTGGCGCTGGCCCCCGGCGACCACGCCCTCGACGTGGGGTGTGGGGTTGGGATCGACACGGTGGCGCTGGCGCAGCGGGTCGGTCCTTCAGGGCGGATGGTGGGGCTCGATGTGGATGACGAGATGGTGAATCAAGCCGACGCCTTGGCCCGGCAGCAAGGGGTGGCCGACTGGACAAGCCACCAGGTGGGTAGCTGCCTTGGGCTCCCTTTTGCCGATGGCGCCTTTGCCGCCGTCCGGGCCGAGCGGCTGTTCCAGGTGCTCCCCGCCTCGGTCGATCCTCAGCAGGTGCTGGCCGAGATCGTCCGGGTGACCACCCCCGGCGGACGAATCGTTCTGGCCGACACCGACTGGGCCACCGCCTCGGTCGACTTCGACGATCTCGATCTGGAGCGGCGCTTGATGGCCTTCTTCGCCCGAACCATGCGCCCCAACGGGGTTGCCGGACGGCAGTTGTACCGGTGGCTGCGCCTTGCAGGGCTCAAAGAGGTGGCGGTGGAGGTGATCCCGATGGTCCACCACGACTACACCCTGACCCCCTTCGGCGACTGGCTGGTCAAGGAGGCGACCGCCCACGGTGTGGCGAGCCAGGACCAAATGACCCACTGGAAGCAGACCTTGCAACAACGAAACGAAGAGGGGCTCTTTTACGCCTGCGCCAACATGGTGGTGGTGTCGGGAAGAAAAGGGTGATCTTCCTTACAAAACAGGGGTTTGGATGAGGTTGGATGGTGCGCGGGCGCACCGCCCGCTGGGGGGGGCGATGGTTGAGTACGCAGGTCGGATTAATGGCCTTCCAATATCGAACTCAACCATGAAAGACATCCCGCATGCGTACCCTGACCTTGCTTGCACCGCGCCGTACCCACCCCTTGATCGTTGCCATCACCACCCTGGTTTGGTTGACCGTGATGGTGGTGATGCTGGCCTCCATGGGCCGCTACCTGATCGCCTCTGCGCCGCTCGTCGCCCCCGACACCTCCAGCCAGCTCTCCCGCTGGTCGGATGGCGATGCCTCCACCACCCCACCGGCGCTGCGGGCGGCCCGTGAGCAGGCGCTGCGTTATGCCGCCACGCAGCTCGATACCCTCAACGCCGAACTTCAGAACCGCATTGATCGCGACTTCCTACCCTGGTACTTCAGTTATCCCCAACAGGTTCGACTTGGCCTGATCGGATTGGGGTATTGGCTGGCCGATACCGCCACTGTGGAGCGCCTGATCGGTCCCCAACCCAATCCCCGCGAGCGGATGGCCGCCCTCATCGAGTCCGAGTTTGCCGCTCGGGTGATTCAACCTCAACAAGCCGGACAACAACTGAAAGCGATTGCCCAAGAGACGCAGTCCCGTTATTTGACTTCGCTTCAGGGTGTGCGCGATCTCTCCCCCCTCAGCGCCAAGAGCCCCTTATTCCTTGATGAGGTCAGCTTCTTGATCTCGGTCACCCAAACCGATCCAACCTCTGTGGTGAAAACCGCTGCCACCTCCGGCGCGGCAGGGAGCTCATTGGCCGCCACCTTGGCTGCAAAAAGCGGCGCCATGACCGGAGCGCAAGTCGGCGCCGCCGTGATGGGACCGGTGCTGGGGCTGGGCCTCATCGCCTGGGATCTCTGGGATCACCACCAAGCCGAGAAGGTCGATCGCCCCTTCCTGCGCCAGAACCTCGCCGTTTACCTCAAGCTGGTGAAACAAACCCTCTTGCACGACGCCAACCACGGCTTGTTGATGCCGGTGACCGCCGTGGGGCAAGCAGCTCCAGCTGCAAAGCCGGTTTCCTGACCCCCCTGCTCAGAGCGTATCGCTCTCCGCCTCGGGCCAAAGCCGGGGGAACAGGAACCGCAGCGATTTCAGGGGAACGGCAAAGGTCACCGGGGCTCGGGGGGTGGCTGCGGTCAGCAGGCCAGCGTCGATCAGGCCGACCAACACCCGGCGGGCGGTCCGGTCGGGTAGGCCGGTCATCGTCATGAAGCGCCCCCGCTCCATGGAGCCGGTCATCGCCAAGTAGTGCAAGGGCTCCAGCGCCTCGATCTTGATCGTCGAAGTTTCGCTGCCCACCCGCCAAGGGTTCGCCTCCAGATACAGCAACTGATCCCGCAGACGCTCCATAAAGCGGGGCAGGTCGAGCATCCCCTCCATGAATCGGGCCTGATCGAGACAGACCTGCAAAAAGAAGACGGCAAATGCCGTCAGCCCCTCCTGCGAGAGGGCGCCCCGACCATCCTGGTCGTTGCGGCGTGGCAGATCGGCGTTGTTGAGCCGGGCGTCATACTCCTCCCGCCGCCGCGCCAACCCCCGCATGGGCGACCACATCCCTTGCAGCAACCCCAAGCGGTGCAAGGCCAGGTGGCTGTGCAGCCGAGCGGCACGCCCGTTGCCATCGGGAAAGGGGTGAACCCAGAGCAGACGGTGATGGGCGCAGGCCAGGCCGATCAGACGCCACTCCAAGCCCGGCAGCCTGCGATACCCCTCCCCCCACGCCTCCATCAATCCGGGTACCGCCTCGGGCTCGGGGGCGATGTGGTGGCCCGCCTGGACCCCGTGATCCCGCCACACCCCCGGCGCCAGCAGCGCCCCTTGCGAGGTCTGCCGATCCTCTTGAGGCAACCGTCCATAAAGATCGTTGTGGATTTCCTGAACCCACGACGGGGCATAGGGGTCGTCTTGTTCGGCCGCCAGCGCCTCAAGAGCCTCCTCGCTCTCCATGTGGGCCAGTGCCAGCCGTTGTTTGCGGGCAAGCCCCGCGTCGGCGGCAAATTGATGGTGTAGCGCCCGCTCGATGTCGGAGGGGAGGGTGTTTTGCCCTTCGATTTTGTTGGTGTAGTAGGAATTCATGGCCCGCAGCCACGGGCGCAACGCCGTCGGCAAGACCCTCCCGGCCACCCCGTGCAGGCGATACGAGGTGGTGATGATTTCGGAGGCCAGCTCCAACAGCGGGGCGGAAACCCGCTCTTCGGGAACCAGGGGCTGAAATGCGGAGGGAAGGGTAGGCATGGACACATCCTTGGACAGTTCTATGGACATTTCAAAGTCATCATAATTTGTAACTATTCAGCCCCTCCCATCCCCCCGGTTTTTCCCTACGGGTTTTCTTTCATAAAGAGGGGTTGGTTACCTTCGAAGAGGAGGGTCAGGGCTGGGGTGGGACCGATGCCGTGTTTGCGGCAGGTCGACAGGTAGCTGCGGATGCGGCAGAAGATATCGGCGCCCTCTTTGGAGCGGAAGCATCCTGAGATTTTCTGGTGCAGCTTGACCATACGGATGTCGTTTTCACCCTGGTTGTTGGTGAAGGGAACCAGCGGATTGTCGATGAACCGTAGGACGTCGTCCTCGAAATTGCGCAGTCGTTCG
>MNWR01000095.1 GCA_001872725.1 Proteobacteria bacterium CG1_02_64_396
CGATGCGGTTGATGGTCACCGGGGTTCACCTCGTATCGGTTGTCGTGAGGCGATGATAACACCGGTTTTTGGGGTCGATTTTTCGTGCCGTAAAGCCGCCACACAGCCCTGAAGAGCCCCGCAACACCCCCCCGTAGTGGCCGCTACATCGGCGAGGGTTAGGGCGCCTTATGGGGCACAGGAAACACCCTTTTGAGCGGCGCCCGGCAGATTAAGGCGAGGACTGGATTTTCTTGAAAAAACCTTGTCAAGTGTTTTTTTGGGGGTGGGGCTGAATAGTTACCAATAGGGAAGATATAGAATGTGAACAGAACCTTGTAACCAATTCAACTATAATGTCGTTTTTTTACACGGATGGTGCGATGTGTGTGTCGTTTTTCGACAGCCTTGTGGGTGAGGAGTGGTGCTTTCTGCCCGCAGTTGTGTGTACATGCCGCGTCGGCTTCGTTGGACGGGATTTCAGCGCCCCAAGGATGGGTCACCAAAATGGCGCGCCGTCGTAGGAGGCCACCCCGTGGCCGAACACAATCAGCCCCCATCGCACCGCACGTGCCTCGGACGATTCGCGGACGGGGTCCGCTCCTACGAAGAGGTTCGTGAATGCCCCGTAGGAGGCCACCCCGTGGCCGAACACGATCAGCCCCCAGCGCACCGCCTTTGCCTCGGACGGTTCGCGGACGGGGTCCGCTCCTACGAAGAGGTTCGGGATGCCCCGTAGGAGGCCACCCCGTGGCCGAACACGATCAGCCCCCAGCGCACCGCCTTTGCCTCATACGGTTCGCGGACGGGGTCCGCTCCTACGAGGGCGTTCATCGACGCCCGTAGGAGGCCACCCCGTGGCCGAACACGATCAGCCCCCAGCGCACCGCCTTTGCCCCAACGGTTCGCGGACGGGGTCCGCTCCTACGAAGGGGTTCATCGCTGCCCCGTAGGAGGCCACCCCGTGGCCGAACACGATCAGCCCCCAGCGCACCGCACACGCCCGGACGGTTCGCGGACGGGGTCCGCTCCTACGAGGGCGTTCGTGAATGCCCCGTAGGAGGCCACCCCGTGGCCGAACACGATCGACCCCCAGCGCACCGCACGTGCCCGGACGGTTCGCGGACGGGGTCCGCTCCTACGAGAGCGTTCATCGCTGCCCCGTAGGAGGCCACCCCGTGGCCGAACACGATCAGCCCCCATCGCATCGCCTGTGCCCCAACGGTTCGCGGACTTAGGTCCGCTCCTACGAGGGCGTTTGTAAATCACCACACGCTTGAGCGGGCTCAACGCCCCCTCACTGCACAACCCCCTGATAAATCAAAGCAAAGGCCGGAATCGGGACGACGCCACCGTTCATCGAACCGGTCATGTTGACCTGGATGGCGCGGATGGCGGGGTCGATGGCACCCGGTGCGCCGGTCGGGGTTATTGGAGTCCCCGCGCCGTCGAAGTAGGTCACCGCTCCCAGGGTTAACCCCGAAGCGCCTTGGGCCGGGGTCAAAACCGGACCGTCGGTAAAGGTCAGCGAACCGACGACAAAGCCCACAAAGGGATCGAGCACCAAGGAGGCCACCACCGAGGTTGCTGGCCCCGCACCAACGTTGCTAACCGTGGCGGTGAAATTGACGGTGGCGCCGGGGTTGGCGACGGCGACATCGGCGGTTTTTACCACCGCCAGCAGGGGCGCGGCGGAGGAAACATCGAAGTTCACCGTGCCATAAAGGGTGAAGGCTCCCCTGACGTTGGATCCGGTTCCGGAACCTAAATTGGCGTAACTATCGGGGGTGGTGTTTGCGGCGACCAAGGTGTCGTAGCGCAGCACTACCTCGCTGGGGTAGGTGGGCAGGGTTGTGGCGGCGACGGTCCAACCCATCGCCTGAGAGATCCCGGTACCAACCACGCCTGGGGTTACGACGGGATCGGCGATCGGCGCCAGGACCGTTCCCAGCGCAGGGTTGGTCAACTTGGAGGTACCCAGCACATAGGTCAGCCCCGCCCCGAGCACATCGGCGGGGGTGACGTCGCCGAAGCTGGTGACCGTGTTGGCGCGAGGATTGATGCTGTTGCCCACCGCCAGCTCGAAGGTCACGGTGTCGCCGGGGTGGATAACCGGGGTTCCGGTCGGCGCCACCCCATTAACCGCCACCAGCCGTTTGACGAAGGTGACGTCGCGTGCCGTGGAAAAAACCACCAAATCGGGGTAGTCGACAACGACCGGGGTCGCGCCGTACTGGATCGCAGCTCCATTGAAGTTGGGCGAACCGGTCAATTGCGCAGCGGCCGGTTGGGCGGCGGTCAGGTGGATCTCCAAGGTCGAGCCGCCCGGCAGGGCGATGCCGCCCCAGGTTGGGGTGGCGCTCAGGGCGACCGGAACGGTGTAGTCGACCCCGGCGGTCAGAGGCACCCCGTCAAGGGAGACCGAGACGGTGGCGTCGAAGACATAGGGAACCACCGAGGCGGTGAAGAGACCCACTCCGCCGAAGGGGGAGGCGGGGGCCAGAGCGGGCAACACGTCGGCCACACTCAGATTGGCCACCCCGCCGCCGGTGTTGGTCACCGTGATGGTGGCATCCATCTTCGAGCCACGATCAAGCGCGGTCGAGGCCATGGTCTTGGTGACCGTCAGCGCCGGCGCCAGGAAGTAACCAAAATCGGTCGCCGTGGCTGCCCCAGCCGCAACCACCGCTGGGGTCATCGGTTGGTTCGTCGTGGTCAAGGCGTAGCCGGTCAGACGACCGGCCGTGTCGGTGACATCGATGCGGTAGGTCCCAGCGGGCACGGCGGCAAAAGCATAGCTACCCAGCGCCGGGATGGTGGCGGGGGCGACCGGCTTGGTCGCCGTGGTCACCGTCTCCATCACGGTGCTGGTTGCGGTGTCGACCAGTTGCAGGGTCACCCCGGAACGGCCCGGTTCGAGATTGGGCGCCACAGCGCCGCGCAGCCCGTTGTTGTCGGCATCCTCGAAGACAAATCCCGAGAAGGTGGCGCCCACCGCCCAGCCCAGGTTTTGGGTTGAGGTGACGCCGCCGGTCACCGTCACGCTGGCCGGATCGACCGGTGCGCCGGCAGGGGTGCTGTAGCGGGTGGGAAGCGAAGTCCGGTCGACCGTCACGACATAGTTGCCCGCCGCTAGGTTGGGGAACGAGTAGGCCCCGCCCGCCAGGGTGGTGGCGGTGGCCAACACCACGCCGCCGGTCGATTGCAGTTGCACGACGGCGCCGGTCAGACCCGCTTCGCCGCCCTGCATGATCCCGTCGGCGTTCAGATCATCGAAAATGGTGCCGCTGATCGTGCCGGGGGTGCCGGTGATGGCATAGCCCCAGTCCTGAGCGGTTAAGGTTTGACCATCAAGTAGGGTGATCGGCAAAGCCGGGGCGACCGCGTTGCTCAGCCCAGTCAGGATGTCGCCGCTGTCGGTCACCACTACGGTGTAGGTGCCACCCGCCGGGGCGATCAGGGTGTAGGCCCCGGTGGCATCGCTGGTGGTAGCAATGGCCGCGCCGCCGCCGCTCGGTTGCAGCTCGATGGTCACCCCGTTGAGCGGTGTATCGGTGGGTGGGTTGTAGGTTCCGTTGCCATCCAGGTTTTTGAAGATCGTCCCCTGCACCTTGGCCCGGGTCGAGACGTTCACAGTGGCCCCCAGATAACTCAGGGTCACCCCCGCGTTACCCAGTCGGTCAGCCATGGCGGTGACGCTGTTGTTGTGGTTGCCCGAGAGCGGCTGGTTGGGGGTGACCGCGTCGATGGCAACGGCATCGAAGCGCAGGGTTGCGGTGTCGCCATAGCTGGGGCCGGTCACCATCGAATCGCCAATGATCGGCAGGGCACCCCGATTGGGGATGACGCCGCCGTTGAAGGTGTAGGCCATTACCTCGGAGGTGGCAGCGGTGGCGGGGGTGACCACCGGGTCGAGGATCGGGGTCAGCGCCAGCACATTGTTGCCTGGCGAAACGGTCTGGGAGGTGCCCAGCACGTACTTAAAGCCCAGAGGCAGGGTGTCGCTCAAGGTGGCGACAAACAACTCATCCCGGTTCAGACGGCCCGTGCCCCGGAAATTGGTGACGGTGACCTCGTAGGTGACGGTGTCGCCCACATCGATGGTGGGAATGCCGCCGCTCCATGCCACCCCGTTGACCGCGACCACCTGCTTGCCGATGCCGAAGGTGCGGGTGACGTTGAGCAGATTGGCGTCGGGCAGCCATAGGGTACTGGCGGTGCCGCCGCCATAGAGGTAGGCGACCGAGGCCGAGTTGTAGTAACTCCCCTCGGTGTTGGGGGTATCGGCGGCAAAGGTGATGCTCAGGGTGTCGCCGTTGCCCAAGGTAAAACCGCCCGCCGCAGTCGACCAAACCACCGTGCCGACACCGGGGGTTTCGGTGAAGACGACCGGCGCCCCGTTGAGGGTGGCCGTGGTGACCTGGGGCGCGACCACGGCCGGGAAGACAAACGCGGCCGGCGAAGGGGTCGGTTGTGCTGCGGGGGCGACCGGCCAGCCTGCGGCAACCACCGTGTTGGGCAGATAGTCGGAGACCACCACATTGCTGGCCGGTCCCCCTGAATTGGTGATGGTTAAGGTATAGACCGCCGTCGAGCTTCTGGCTGCAAACGGGGCTGCCGTGGTTTTGGTGACCGTCAGGTTCGGTGGTTGTGAAAAGCCGAAATTCTGGTTGATAGCCTGCTGGCCACCGGTCAAGACGACGGCGATTTCAGGTTGGGTTGCGGGCGGCACGAGGGTCGGGGCAATGGCCGCATACCCACCCGCAGGGGTCATGGCCTGAACGCTGAAAGAGCCCGCGCCCAGGTTGGTGAAAGAGTACATACCCGAACTGTCGCTGGTGGTGGTGGCCACGACCGCAGCCCCCTGCAACAGATTGACCGTCACCCCGCTGAACGCCCCATCGGTCGGGGTGCCGTCGAAGGCGTTGTTGCCGTTGAGATCGTTGTAGACCGTCCCCGCGATGCCGGCCTGAACCACATAACCCACATCGCCCAGATTAACGGTGGCGCCCGAGGTTATGGGGAATGGGGCCGAGGGATCGCTGCCGGTCGTTTGCGTCGCGCCCGCAATGGGCGGCCCGGCGTTGTCGATGTCCACGGTCAGGGTGCGACTTACCGCCCCCCCCATCGCCACATTGAAGGTGTAGGTTCCGTTGGTATCGGTGACGGCGGTATCGATGGTGAGCGCACCCTCCTTCAGCCACACGGTAGCGCCGGGAAGCCAAGCGTCGCCGACAGTGAAGCTCCCCGAGCTGTCGAGATCAGTGAAGATGCGCCCGGAGACCACCCCCGGAACATGCAGACCGACGTTGTTGCCGCTGGAGGTCGCTCCCGAGGTGACGACCACCGCAAGGGGTTGGGTCGAGGTCACGATGCGACCGCCAGGGGGGATGGGGATGACCAACTGATAGCTGCCGCCCCCAATGCCGGTAAAGGAATAGAGCCCAGCGCCGTCGCTCACAGCGCTCGCCAGGGCCGTGCCCAAACCATCTTGGAGTTCGACGGTGACCCCGCTCAGCCCCGTTTCACCCCCCTCCTTGATCCCGTTGCCGTTGCTGTCGTCGTAGACGGTTCCGTTGATGGTGGCGGGGGGGAGGATGTTGATCGTGGCCCCAACGACCACTTTCGCAAGAGGGACACGACCGCCAATCCGCTCGGCAGCAATGTTCATCAAGTTGTCGCGATTGCCGGTGAACAGGGCGCTGGTCACCTGGGCATCGAAACGCATGGTGCTGACGGCATTGGTGACAGCGGCGGTACACAATGCGGGCGCCAC
This sequence comes from Proteobacteria bacterium CG1_02_64_396, assembly GCA_001872725.1. Classification (NCBI taxonomy): domain Bacteria; kingdom Pseudomonadati; phylum Pseudomonadota; species Proteobacteria bacterium CG1_02_64_396. Next base: position 5,756 of record MNWR01000095.1, read on the forward strand.
GGGAAGCACGACGGGGGTATTGCCGACGAAGAAGGTATAGGTCAGCAGCTCGGATGTCGTGGTGGAGCCAGGCGTTGTCGTCAACACCGTCGCCAGCGCCGCGTCGGTGTAGGGGGTCAGCACGCCACCGCCCGGGGGCATGATCTGGGTGCTGTTGGGGACGTAGGCAAGCCCCACTGGGAGGGTATCGGCAACGCTGGCTGCACAGACGCTGGTCGCCGCCAGAGCGGTCAGGGAGACCTCGTAGGTGACGGTATCACCGATATTGAGATTGGGGATACCGACCGCCCAGGGTGCCCCATTGACCGCCACGACCGTTTTGTCGGTCGAATAACGGCGATTGGCCATCACGCTGTTCAGGTCGGGGTACCACAACGTCGTGGTCGTTGCTGTGCCATAGGTGATCTTCAGGGAATTGAAATAAGTCCCCTCGGTGTTCCCCAGGATAGGGCTATAGGTGAACACCAGCGAATCGCCGGTATTCAGGGTGTACCCGCCGTTAACCCCCACTACCTGCTGCCACGTAATCAGGGGCGCCGCGTAGGTTTCGCTTTTGGTGGTGGCCACTCCGTTCAGGGTGACCGTCGCCGAGTTGGCGGTGTAGGTCACCGCCGCCGCCGATAGACTTGGAGCCACCAGATCGGTCCAGGCAGCGTAGGCGGCATTGCTGGGCAGGAAGTCGGCGATCACCACATTGGTGGCAACACCCCCCGTGTTGGTAATCGTCAATGTGTAGGGAGCAGCGGTACTGCGCAGGTACGAAGGCAGTGGCGTCGTCTTGGTCACCACAAAATGGGGCGGCACCACAAACCCAAAGTCTTGCCCCGCGAGTGCCTGCCCCGCCGTCAAGGTCACGGCGATTTCAGGATCGACCGCCGGAGCCACCACCGCCGGAGCTGTGGCGTTGTAACCACTGGGCGTCACGACCTGCACCGTGTAACCCCCCGCCGCACGCCCCGCAAATTGGTACCCACCATTGGTATCGGTGGTGGTGGTGGCCACAACAACCGCCCCTTGCAGCAGGTTGACCGTTACCCCGCTGAGCACCCCGTCGGTCGGGGTGCCGTCGAAGGCAGCGCTGCCGTTGAGATCGTCGTAGACCGTCCCCGCGATGCTCCCTTGAATCCAATACCCCACATCCCCGGCGTTGACCGTGCTGCCCGAAACTGCGGTGACGGCGGTGGGATCGGTTCCCGTCGTCAGGGTCGCCCCGGCGATGACGCCGCCTAGGTTGTCGATGTCGACGCTCAGATTGCGGCTCGCCCCGCCTGCCATGGGAATGGTGTCGAAGGTGTAAACGCCCGAGGCGTCGGTGGTCGCGGTGGCGATGGTGGTGGCGCCGTCTTTCAGCCAGACGGTCGCGCCGCTCAGCCAGGCGTCACCGGCGTTGAAGCTGCCGGAGTTGTCGATGTCGGCGAAGACCCGACCGGTCACCGTGCCGGGCAGTTGATACCCCAGGTCGTTGCCGGTCGAGGTGGCTCCGTCGGCCACGGTGATCGACAGCGGCTGGGCAGTGGTGGCGGTCCGCCCGGAAGGGGCGGTAGTCACCAACACCTGGTACATCCCGCCGGGAATCCCGGTGAAGCTGTAAAGCCCCGAAGCATTGGTCGTCACGGTGGCAATCGGGGTGTTGAAAAGGTTGCGGATCTCGACCGTCACCCCGGCAATGCCAACCTCGGCCCCGTCTTTAATGCCGTTGCCGCTGGTGTCGTCGAAGACGGCGCCGTCGATGGTGGCGGCCAGGGCGGGGGGCTGATAGCCGAAATCCAAGCTAAGCACAGACAGGGTGCCCCCCCCCACTGTGGCATTTTGAACTGGGCCCCCGGTGGTGCTGGTGTGACCCAACAGAATCCCGCCGGTATCGGTGACCACCACGCTGTAGGTGCCGGGGTTGGCGATCTGAAGACTGTAATTACCCGAAGCATTGGTGGTGGTGCTGGCCAAAGCGCTGCCGCTCCCCCCCCCTTGGGGACGCAATTCCAGCGTTACCCCCACCGCCGGTTGATCGGTCCCGGCGTCGTACGCCCCGTTGCCGTTGACATCCTTGTAGACCAAGTCGCCTACCTGATAGAGCTTGACCTCGACCGGAGCAGCATTGCCGGTGTCGATGTTGATTCCGGGGGCGACCGCGCCGATGCCCATGACCCCTTTGGTGGTGAAGGTGCCGCTCACCCCGCTGGGAACGACTTGGTTGAAGTCGAGCCACAAGGTGTCGGGGTAGGCGGCGGCGGTCATCGGTAAGGTTCCCGGCAGGGCCCAGTTGACCAATTGACCGACCTGGCTGCCGGTCAGAGCGATGCCCGCCGGGTAGTTCGAGGAGGTCAGGGTGCTGGAGCCCGCTTGCAGGGTGAAGCCCACCGGCAACGTGGCACTGATGGTCTGGACCGTTTGCGCCAAAGCAGCGGCCGTATTGGAAAGGGTCATCCGGTAGGTGACCACATCATTACCCACCACCGTGGGGGTGGCCCCCGAGGGAACCGGAACCCCATTGACTGCGGTGACCGCCAACGAAACGTTGCCCAGGTCGGAAACCGAGACCACGGCCAAATTGGGGAAATCGAGCAGGGTTAGGGGGGGGACGCCGGTGGGGGCGTAGCTGATCTGAACCCCATTGTAGTTCAACCCTGTGTTGGCCCCCGAAAAGGCGGTGAAGGCGATGACCAAGGTCGAGGCTGCGGGCAGATCGAAGCCCGACCACGTCGGTGTGTAGCTGAACAGGGTCGGCACGCTCGGCACCGTGAAGGGGGAGCCGTTCAGGGTCACGCTGTCGGTGCTGATGTACTGAAAGTTGCAGGACGACGCGGTGTAGGGAAGCGCGGCGGCCGTGGTGGGCAGAACATCCTTAAGCGAGAAGCTCCGGGCGGTGCCGCCGGTGTTGGTGACCGTGATGGTGTAGTGCACCGCCTCGTTGAAACCGACCACCCCCTTGTCGACCGTCTTGCCGACCGTGATGGCGGGGACGGCGCTGAAGGGGAAGTCGATGCCGAGCTGATCGATCCCCGAGGCAGCGGTCACCGCCAGAGTGGCGGGGGTGACGGGGGTAAACGGGGTCAAAACACCGGCGGTATCGGTGACCACCACATCGTAGTTACCGGGGGAAATCCCCTGGAAGCGATAGGCCCCAAAAGCATCGGTGGTGATGGTCGCGATGGCGGTTCCTGCTCCGCCACCGCTTGGACGCAGCTCAACCGTCACCCCATAGACGCCGCTATCTCCGGCGGTGTAGGTGCCGCTGGCGTCGGCATCGTCGAAGACCACGTCGCCAATGGTGCTCCCTAGCCGGTAACCGAAATCGGTGACCACCGTGGCGCCCGCGCTCAATCCCACGATAGAGACAGGCGATGGGGTCGCGGTGGTGAGGTAGCGGTTGACGAGCAGGCCGCTGCTGTCGCTGATCGTCAAGGTGTAGTTGCCGGCCGCCAGATTGGCGAATTGAAAATCACCCAGAATGTTCGTGGTCGCCGCCCCCACCAAGGCCCCCGACCCGTTATGCAAGCTCAAGCTGACCCCGGCCAACCCCGCTTCTGCCCCGTTTTGCAGCCCCGATGCATCCTGGTCGTCGAAAATCCGGCCCCGAATCGTGGCGGGAGGGGTGGTGAGCTGGTAGCCGAAATTCTGCCCGGCGATGACTTGGCCGTTGTTGATGGTCACATTCAGCGGCTGGTTGGCCGTGGTCAGGCTCCAACCGGTCAGCAGTCCACCGGTATCGGAAACCACAACATCCCAATTGCCGGCCAGGGGGGCGGTTAGGACATAAGCCCCAGTGGCGTCGGTAAAGACCGTGACGATGTCGGTGACGAAGCCGGGAACCCGCAGCGCGATGGCGACGTTGGCGATCCCGGTCTCCCCGCCATCCTGAATGCCGTTGCCGTTGGTGTCGTCGAACAGGGAGCCGCTGACCTGGGTGACCGGAATAGTCAAGGTCGGCGCGGTCAGATTGGTCGAGGTCGTTTCGCTGCATGACACCACGGCGACATTGTCGACCGTGGTGCCATTGGGCAGCCCCGTCTTGACCTGAGCGGTAAAACTCAAACTGGCGCTGGCCCCCTGCGTCATGGCCAGGGTGTACCAGGTGATTTGACCGCTGCCGTCCGGACCGGAGACCACCCATCCCACCGGAGCGGAACCCAGAACGATGTTTTCAAGCTTGGTCAGGTCGACCGTATCGGCGACGGTAACGTTGGTCGACCCGGCGGGGTTGTTGCCGGTGTCGGTGACCACGATGGTATAGGTCAAGGTGTCGCCGGCATGGATTAGGGTGCCGGAGGCACCATTCACCAAAACGCTCTTGCTGCTGGTCGAAAAATCGGGCCTGGCGACAACCGTGGTGTAGGTGGGGTCGAGCAATCCCGACTGGGCGGGGTCGTCGCTCAGGAAGTTGGTCACCCCGGTTTCGACCGAGGTCGCCACCGCTTGGCAAGAAAGCAACACCCCGTCCCCCGCCGTGGGAGGGATCTGCACGTCGAAGGTGGGGACGACGCTGGCTCCGGCGGCGATGGAGGGGTAGATCAGCCGGATGAACTTGACGTTGGCATCGGTCGGACCAGCCCCCGGCACATAGGTGTACAGCCCGGTGCCGTTGTCGTAGGCGATGTTGGCGCCGGGGGCGACCAGGGAACCGACAACGAAGGGGGCGTTGACCGGCACCGGAAACACCACGGTGGGATTGGTCCCCGCAGCCACCCCGGTATTGAGCATGGTGAGGGTGTAGCGGATGGTGTCGCCGGGCGCGGGAACCCCGCCGCTCAAATCGGTGGCGGTCAGGGGCAGATTGCTGAAGTCGGGGGCATTGACCGAAATGGGGGCGAGGTTCGGGTAAGTCTTGCTCCCGTCGCTGCCGGCGCCGAATCCGCCGGCGAACAGGGTTTGATCCAAACCATAGAACAGCTCGACCTGGTTGAAATAGACCCCTGGCAGCATGGTGGCCGAGACGGTGGTGGGCAGGGTGATGGTGAGACGGCAGTCGACAAAGTCGAAGGCAAGCCCCGCTTTGGAATGACCGACCGGATAGGTGTTGATCGAATAGAACACCGCTCCGACCCTGCCCGTGGCGGGGACCGTGTAATTGGTCGTGAGGGCCATGGGGTAGATCACCCCGGTGGCCAAATCGGTCAGGGTGATGGTGGCCGCCCCTGCGGTCATGCCGGCGGCCACACCGTTGAGGGGAAGCTGATCCCCCACCACCAGCCAAGGATTGGGGGCCACGCCGCCCCCCTTGGGATGAACCGGGGTGCCGCCGCCAAGCAGCGGGAAGGCGAGCGCCCCGCCATGGTTTTCAATGGTGATGGTGTAGGTGGCCGGACCACCGGGAGCAGCCTGATTGGGGGAGGCCGCCCCGGTGTTCACGGTTTTGGTGACAACGAAGTTCGGTGGCAACCCAGAGGCCGACAGGGCCGAAACCGCCAAGGAGGAAGCGCCAGGAGCTAGGATTTCATTGGAAGTCAGATTCGAGGCGTTGGCGGTGGTCAGCCCCGCCGCGGCCGCCTTGATTTGCACCACCAGCTCGACATACCCCCCGCCCCCTGGGGACAACACCGGAATCGCCGGCCAAGTGACCGTGGGGGTCAGGAATGTGGCGGTTCCGATGAACGGATTGCCGGTGGTGGCCGATCCGACTGCGTAAGTGGTATTGACGGTGTCGATCGTGTCGGTAATCACCACGTTGTAGAGGGGGGCGGCGTTGGCGTTGAGGTAGTTGATCCGGTATTTGACGAACTGCCCTTTGACCAGAAAGGCGCCATCGCTGGCCACCCAGGGGCCATTGGCGGTGGTGCTGGTCGCCACGACCTGCTTGATCAGGTTGACCTGAGCGTTGTGGTTGGCTTGGCTCGGGGCCAGATAAACCCAAACGCTGTCGATGGCTTTCTGGCTGCCCGAGGCATCGCCCCCGAACACATCGGAAACGTTGGTGAAGGCGGGGTGGGTCGGATTGGTCAGGGCCCCAAACAGGGTCAGATCGGTGACCTTCAAGCCGATCTTGACGTGTTCGACCGTACCGACCGCGCGTTCCCCGATCGCCCAGCGGATGGCATTGGCGTGGGCGCCGATCAAACCGGGGGTCACGGCAGGGCCTGCGCTGGGATTGCCGCTCAAGGTTGGGTCGTAGGGGAGAGGGTTGGCCGGGGAAAGCGACCAACCGGCTGCCGTGGGGACCCCGGTGATCGTATCGGTGCCGATGATACGGGCTCCGGCGCCAGGAGTGCCGAAAGCGGTCACAGGACCGCTACCGCCGAGGAGGGAACCGGGGTAGGAGATGCGATGCCAGGGGCCGACGTTGGTGTAGGCGGCGACGAGGCCGGCGCCGCCCAGCAGAGGGTTGTAATCGTTGGTGTAGTAAGCGTCGGGTCCCGCCACGACCGAGCCCAATCCCACGAACAGCGAACCGGGGGCGCAAAGTGCTCCCGACAAAGCGCAATCCAGAACCGGGGTCACCCCACGATTGGAGCTGGGTCTTGAGAAGACGACCGGCTGCAGTGTGTTGTTGGTGAAGGCGCTGCCTTGGTCGATATCCCATTGGTTGCTGACGACCGAATTGACACCCAACCCTTGGGGATTGAAGGCGCCAGAAACCGCCATCTTGGCGGTGCGGGGATCGGTCGAGAAGAAGATCCCGGTGTCTTGGGTGGCGCGCGCCAAACTACCGGCAGACATCGTGCCGCCAGATCCGCCAAAGGTATTGTTGAACTGGGTGCCGCCGCCATCGGGCATCATCCCGGGCAGCCCCATCGGGGCATCGACGTAGGCAAAGCCTCCCACTTTGGTGGGATCGGGGATTTTGTGCACGAAGCTGGCTTGCACCACCTGGGTGCCGGGGGGAACGTAGTCGGTGATGTACCCCGCCGAGCCCAACGTGGCCCCGTTCGGGGAGGGGACCGATTCGATGATGTAGTAGATGATGTCGCCGATGCGCAGCCCCGGTCCGCCCGGCAAAACCCCCGTGGCCCGGTCGGCCAACATCTGCACCGTTTCCGGGGCAAAAAACTTCGTCGTTTGCGACTGCCCGACGTTGTGCGCCCAAACGGCGACCGGGGTCAACAGCAGTGCCAACAACGGAAGGACGCGGCGGCGCAGGTTGGCGGTCAGGCGACCCTGAAAAAGGGAAAACGGCGCGGTCAGGGTGCGACGGGGCTGGTTCAAGGCGTCACCACCAGGATTCAAGAGACAATTTTTGGAAATGGGACGTGTCGTTTTTGGGGTGTGGATGCGACATGATTCCATTCCGGGGCTCTAACCCGGATTTTTCATCGATATTGTTCCGCCCTCGCTGGTTTCTTGTCCGCACTGGGGGTTTTGCAAAATCCCCAGTGCGGACAAGCTCCTACACGATCATCGGGCAAATTGATGAAAAATCCGGGCTAAGACGGACAAAGATCCCGATGCCCGGGGGAATGGGCCAGGAAGAGGGGCATGAACAGCAATTTTCGTGCCCTTCGGGTGATGGCCATCACGGGGTTCGAGAAACGGGTTAAAGGGACAACGGGCGAGCATAAAGGCAGTACCGCCCAAGTAGCTGGTGATTTGAGTCACGGTATGAAATTAACTGCAAATATGAGCCCAACCACGCAACTCTTTCAAGTTTTAAGGGTTGTTGTGGGCTTTTGCGGCAGGAGCGCGGCATGTGGCAGCGACGAGTGCCTCCCCCCCTTGAATTGATCTCCGACTGTCATGTCTCCCCCAACTGGGAGAGGCGGCTGGAACAAGCACTCAGCGGCGGCGCCCCCTGGATCAACCTGCGCAACCGCGATCTCCCCCCCACCGAGCGGCGCGATATGGCGCTGCGCCTGCGCGATCTAACCCGCCGTTTCGATGCTCTGCTCACGATTTCGGGCGACGAAGCCCTCGCCGCGCAGGTCGGGGCCGACGGCCTGCATCTGACCTCGATTCAAGATCCCACCCCCATGCGTAGCCGTCATCCCGACTGGCTCTTGATCGCTTCGACCCACAACGCAGATGAAATCGCACGTGCAGTGGCGGGGGGGGTCGACGCCGTCACCCTCTCCCCGGTGTTCGCGACCCGTAGTCATCCCGAGGCGCAACCGTTGGGGCTCGACCGTTTTCGAGCGTTGATCCGCGGCTGTCCGGTGCCGGTCTATGGGTTGGGGGGGGTGAATCTGGACAACCTCGATCAAGTGATGTCGGCGGGTGCGGCTGGGGTTTCGATGATTCGGGGGGGCGTGCAGAGCGAAGATCCTGCGCAGGCTGCCCGGATGATGCTCAACAAGCTCAACCTTTGGCGGATGAGGCAAGGCGATGGCGGGTAACGCATGGATTCGAGCTGGTGACCTGGTTTCAACCCTGTGAGGCTGGGTGGAGGGTTGCGCTTCCATGGCGAGCGTAATGGCGGCGATGCGGGAACAAGAGCTTGAGGCTCTGCTGATGCGCGAGAGGCAAGCGGTACGGATAGGGGGGATGCAAGACCGCCTGCGCACGGGAACGGTTTTGCCTTCAGATAACGGTCGATGCGGTATGCAGGTTTTGCCTCTTCATTCACGGCGGGGGCGCCGCTCCTACCGCGAAACCAACCGACTGCGGAAAAAACCGCCCCCTACCGCCCCCCGTCGACCGCAATGATCTGCCCGGTCACAAAGTCGGGGCCGAGGATGAGAAAACGGGCGGTCTCGACGATGTCCTGCACCTCTCCCCCCCGCCCCAACGCGGCGCGGCGGCGCAACACGTCGGCCACCTTCTCGTCAACATCGTCGGGAAAAAGAACCGCGCCGGGGGCGATGCCGTTGACTCGGATCCCCTTGGGTCCGAGCTCCCGGGCCAACAACGGTACCAGCGCGTGAATCCCCGCCTTGGTCAGGCGGTAGGGGATGTGGTCGCTCAAGGGGTGGTGGGGGGCGGCGTAGATGTCGCCGAAGAAGAGCATCGCCCCCGCTTGGCACATGCGGCCAGCGGCTGCCTGGGCCAGCAAAAAGGGGGCGCGCAGGTTGACGTCGAACAGGTTGCTCCACTGCTCGACCGTCGCGGTTTCGAGGGGGGTCGGGTAGAAGCGCGAACCGCTGGCGATCACATAGTCGATTCGCCCCAGGTGGCCGCAGGTCATCTCGACCAAACGGGCAGGCAGTTCAGGATCGCTCAGATCGCCCCCCATCGGCAGCACCCGTGCACCCAAGCGCTCTATCTCGGATGCAAGCTCCTCCCCCTCTTGCTGGCGGTGGCCGTAATGCAGCGCGACGTCGCACCCCTGCGCCGCCAGGTCGAGCGCCACCGCCCGCCCCAGGCGACGGGCCGCGCCGGTGATGAGCAGGACCGGACGCCGGGCCGCCCCCATGCTCAATGCTCCTCCCCCTTCTCCGCCTCGTGATCGGCCCCTTTATGGGCAAGAAAGAGGGCCAGACCGATCAGGGTGATGCCGGCAGCTAGATAGAGCAGGCTCTCGGGGGTTTTGAACTCGGTATGCAGCACGTGCTTGAAGAAGGTGACGATGAGGATCATCAGCACCACCTTGGCCAAGCGATCCTTGAGGTCGTCGAGGGTGCGTATGTTGAGGATACGGCTGCCCCGTTTGCCCTCCTCCTTGGCCTGGTCGATGTCGCTGATGAACAGCTCGTAAAGCCCCAGGGCGAAGATCAGCAACACTGTCGCGAGTAGGTAGGTGTCGACGGTGCTGATGATGTGGCCGATGACGGTGGCATGCAGTTCCTCCAGCGGCTCGCCATGACCCAGGAAATGGCCGAGCACCATCCCGGCAACATGGTAGGTGTCGACCGAGGCGAGCAGAAAAAGCAGCGCGCCCGAAACCAGGGATGAGATCACCGCCAGAATCACCAAAAATCGGCTGTTCCAGAGAAAGTTTTCAAACAGGCGTTCGATCATGGGGTTGGTCCTCAGAGATGTCGGGAAACCAGCATACGCCGGATGGCGTTGATCGCCCCGGTGGGGTCGAGCCCCTTGGGGCAAACATCCACACAGTTCCCAATCGTATGGCAGCGAAAGAGCCTAAAAGAATCGTCCAGGGCGTCGAGTCGCTCCCCGGTGGCGTCGTCCCGGCTGTCGCTCAAAAAGCGGTAGCTGGCCAGCAAGGTCGCGGGGCCGAAGAAGCGGTCGCCGTTCCACCACCACGAGGGGCAGGCGGTGGAGCAGCAGCCGCACAGGATACATTCGTAGAGCCCATCAAGCGCCTCACGATCCTCCACGGTTTGCAGGTACTCACGCTCCGGCACCGGCTGCTTGGGGATCAACCATGGTTTGGCCACCTTGTATTGCTCGAAGAAGTGGGTCACGTCGACCACCAAATCGCGGATCACCGGCAGCCCCGGCAGGGGGTAGACCGAGATCTTGCGCCCCAGCTCGGTCAACGGGGTGACGCAGGCGAGCATGTTGCGGCCGTTGACGTTGAGCCCGTCCGATCCACAAACCCCCTCCCGGCAGGAACGGCGGAAGGTCAGCGACGGATCTTGCCCCTCTTTGATGGCGATCAGGGCGTCGAGCAGCATCATCCCGGGACTGGCCTCGACCGTGTAGGTGCGGGTCGAGGGCTTGGCATCCTTCTCGGGATCGAAGCGGTAGATCTTGATCTCAACCGTGTGGGTCATGGTGGTCTCGTGTCCTTCGGTTTGAGCCGGGGATGGCAGGTCGGGGGGGATTTCCCAGCCTCCCCCAACCTCAATACACCCTAGGCTTAGGCGCAAACGTCTCCACCGTCAGCGGTTGGGTCCGCACCGGTTTGTAGTCGATGGCAATCCCCCCCCCATCCAAGCGGGCCAGGGTATGCTTTTGAAAGTGCGCATCGTCCCGCTCCGGGTAGTCCTGGCGGAAGTGGGCCCCCCGCGACTCGGTGCGGGCACGGGCGCTGGCCGCCACGGCGCGGGCCAGTTCCATCATCCCCAGCAGTTCGATGTGTTCGGTGAGCGCCGTGTTGAAGGGGCGTCCGGCAAAACCGGGGGCCGAGGCTGCAACCTCTTGGGCCAGCGCAGCGAGCGCCTGCTCACCTTGGGCCAGCACCGCGTCGGTGCGAAAGACCCCGCAGTAACGATCCATAATCGTCTGCATCTTGGTGCGCAGCTCGGCGGTACTCGGCCCTTCACGGCCCACCCGAGCCAGCAGCGCCTCGATCTTGGCGACCCCCGCCTCCCCCGCCCCCTCGGGCAGCGGTTTGTGGTAACGCTGTCCGGCCAGCTGTTCAAGCACCTTGTTGGCGCAGGCCCGTCCGAACACCACGATGTCGAGCAACGAGTTGCCCCCCAGCCGGTTGGCGCCGTGCACCGAAACGCAGGCGCATTCCCCGATGGCATAAAAACCGGGGACTACCTTTTCGCCGCTCATGTCCCCCTCGACCACCTCGCCAAAGCGATTGGTCGGGATCCCCCCCATGGTGTAGTGGGCCGAGGGGTAGACCGGGATGGGGGCCTTGATGGGGTCGACCCCGGCGAATTTGATCGAGAGTTCGCGAATACCGGGCAGGCGGCTTTTGATGACCTCGGGATCGAGATGATCGACCTTCAGGTGGACCCGATCGCCGCCACCGATCCCCCGCCCCTGCGCCACCTCGGTGGCGATGGCCCGGGCCACCACGTCGCGGCTGGCCAGATCGAGCACGTGGGGGGCGTAACGGCTCATGAAACGCTCCCCCTCGCCGTTGACCAGATACCCCCCCTCGCCGCGCACCGCCTCAGAGATCAGGATGCCGACCCCGGCGATCCCGGTGGGGTGAAACTGAAAGAACTCCATGTCTTCGAGCTGAAGCCCGGCATTGAGCGCCAGCGCCATGCCGTCGCCAGTGTTGATGTGGGCGTTGGTCGAGGTGCGGAATAGCCTGCCCGCCCCCCCGGTGGCGATCACCGTCGCCTTGCCCTGAAAAAGGTGGTAACCGCCATTGACGATGTCCCAGGCCAGCACCCCGAGCACGGTTCCCTCATCGTCACGGATCAGCTCCAACGCCTGGAATTCGTTGAAGAAGGTGGTCCCCACCCGCAGGTTTTGTTGGTAGAGGGTATGCAGCACCGCGTGGCCGGTGCGGTCGGCGGCGGCGCAGGTCCGGGCCGCCTGCCCCCCCTCCCCCAGCTTTTTGGACTGCCCCCCAAAGGGACGCTGGTAGACGGTGCCATCCTCGTTGCGTGAAAAGGGGACCCCCAGATGTTCGAGTTCAAGCACCAAACGGGGGGCGGCGCGGCACATGTATTCGATGGCGTCCTGGTCGCCCAGGTAATCGCTCCCCTTGACGGTGTCGTACATGTGCCAGTGCCAGGAGTCCTCCTCGCCGTTGCCCAGCGCCGCGTTGATGCCCCCTTGAGCCGAAACGGTGTGGGAGCGGGTGGGAAGCACCTTGCTGAGCACCGCAACCTTGGCCGAGGACTCCGACAGCCCCAGGGCGGCCCGCAGACCGGCCCCTCCGGCGCCGACGACAACCACATCGAACAGATGTTGGGTGATGGTGGGCATGGGTTGATTCATCCGATCAGCAGGAAACAGCCAAAGAGGAAAAACCCGGCGGAGAAAAGGAGCAGCGCCCCCTGGATCGGGATGCGCAAAACCGGGCTGGGGACGTAGTCCTCGACCACAATCCTCACCCCGATGTAGCCGTGGACGGTGGCTGCGAGCAGGAAGAACCAGGTTGCCAAGGCGGTGCCGAGCTGCCCCATCCAGTACTCCAAAACCAGGGCGGGGGCGGCGGCATGCAGCAGTTGCCAGGCCAGCCCGAGCTGAGGGATCGCCAGCAACGCCAGCGCCACGGCGCTCAGCCGCTGCCACCACCAAACCGGAAGGCCATCGTGGGCGGAGCCCATATCCCGTCTCATGCCGCCACCCCCCACCACACCAGCAGGGCGCAAGCGGTTGTCGCCAGCACCATCCAGGCCCCCACCTGCTGCCCCTTGCGCTCGGTAGCGATCCCCATGTCCATCGCCAGCAGGCGGGCGCCGTTAACGAAGTGAAAAAAGACCACCCCCGCCCCCAGCCACCACAGCGCCAAGGCCAGGGTACTGGCCTCAACGCCACCGTGCCGAACCCGGTACAAAAGGGCGGCCCAGCCGAGTAGGGCGGCCACCGCCGCCAAACCGGTCACCCGATGCAGCCCCGAAACCATCACGGCGAGAGGGAAACGGTAACGTCCCAGACGGGGGGAGAGAGGTCGGTTCATCGGCAAATCCTTGGGGAAACGCTGATTAAAGGCATCCTGCTTTGAATCGGCACGCTACGCAAAAACCAAAAGTAGGCGCCTTGAGGCTGCGTCGTTTTTGCTTCGTTTGCAAAATCAGTCACTTACGTTCCTGATTTTGGCAGCCCATCCCTGGGCTGCTCGGAAGCGCTGAATAAATCGGCGCTTCCTTGGGGCAAAAACCTGCATGGAATTGCAACAAGTCTGACCGGTACGACCCATCAGACAAGCCTAAAACCGTTACCGGCTCATGACATCGGTGGCCGAAACCAAGCTCACCCCCTCGGCCTTGATCTCGGGCAGCAATCGTTCCAATACCGCCACCGTCTCGACATGGGGATGGCCAATGGCGACCGCGTAGCCCCGCTTGCGGGCCAGATCGACGGCGTGGCGCAGGGCGATGGCGATGGCGATTTCGTCGGGCTCGTTGTCGAGAAACACGTCGCGTTTGGTGTTGGGAATGCCGTGGGATTGAGCCTGTGCCTGGGCCACCGTCTGGGCGGTGGTGCGGCTATCGAGAAACCCGACCCGGCGCCGGGCCAACGCCTCCATCACCACCTGCATGGCATCAAGATCGGCGGTCAGCAGGCTCCCCATATGGTTATTGACCCCCTCCACCCCCGGCACCCGGTCGAGGGCGGCGTCGACCGCTTGAATCAGGGTCTGACGATCCATGGTGTGGTAGAGGGTGCCGGGGCCGGTTTTGGTCGAACCTGATACCGCCTCCATCGGCATATGCGCGAACACCGGTTTACCTGAATCGTGGGCCAGGCGGGCGATGGTGTCGGCATGGGGGGCGTAAGGGAGGATCGAACAGGTGACCACCCCCGGCAGGGCAACGACGCGCCGGTCGAGGGGGTCGAGCTGCCCCATATCGTCGATGACCACCGCCAAACGGGGGGGGCCATCGTAGGGCCGCGAAACCACGGGGGGATTGAGGGGGGGGGGTGATGCTCTTCGAAGGGGATCGGCCTCTGATGGGGTGGAGTCGCCCTGGTTTCAACGATGGGACCGCCGACCGTGGGGCGGTGGGGGGCGGAAAACATCCCGATCCCCACCGCCCCGAGCAGCAGCAGTCCTGCGCCCAGCAAGGTTTGCCAGCGGGTCATCCGTGCCTTTTTCGAAGGACGGCGCCCCCGCTTGCCCCCCTTGCCTTGGCTCAATGCGGTTTCATGCCTTGGAACGCTTTGAAGCCCTGCAGCAGATCGGTGGCCCGACGCAGCTGGAAGTCCTCGATGGTGCGGGTGATGGTGCCGTCGCTCCCGATCTCGTCGCTGTCTTGGGGCGCGGCATCCTGGGCGGCGGCGCCCTGCTTGCCCGCCTCACCTTCGACGGTCAAATGCCCTTCAAGATCGGCCTCTTGGATGCTGTGGTTGGCCGGAACCCGGGTCTGGGCCTGAACCGCCGCCACCTCGATGTCGGGATCGATCCCCTTGGCCTGGATCGAACGGCCCGAAGCGGTGTAGTAGCGGGCGGTGGTTAAACGCAGGGCCGAACCGTCGCTCATTGGCATGATGGTCTGCACCGAACCTTTACCGAAGGAGCGCACCCCCATCAGCACGGCGCGGTGGTGATCCTGCAAGGCGCCCGAGACGATCTCGGAGGCCGAGGCGGAGCCGCCGTTGATCAGCACCACCATCGGGGCGCCATCGAGAATATCGCCGGGGTTGGCGCTCATGCGGTCGACCTCACCTTCGCGGGTGCGGGTCGAGACGACAACACCTTCGTTGAGGAACAGATCGCTGACCCCCACCGCCTGGTTGAGTAGGCCGCCGGGGTTGTTGCGCAGATCGAGGACCAATCCGTCGAGCTTGCCCCCCGCCTCTTTCTTGAGCCCCTCAATCGCCTTTTGCAAATCCTCGGTGGTGTGGGATTGGAAGTTGGTGATGCGCACGTAACCGATGCCGGGCGCCTCCATCTTGGCCCCCTTGACCGAGTGAATCTTGATGACGTCGCGGATGATGGGGATCTCCAGGGTTGAGGAGGCCCCCTGACGCACCACGGTCAACACGATGGTGCTGCCCGGCTTGCCCCGCATCCGGCTGACCGCCTCGTTCAGGGTCATCCCCCGCACGGCGGTGGTGTCGAGCTTGATGATGAGGTCGCCGGTCTGCACCCCGGCCCGGAAGGCGGGGGTGTCTTCGATGGGGGAGACCACCTTGACCACCCCGTTCTCCATGGTGACCTCGATCCCCAAGCCGCCGAACTCCCCTTTGGTTTCGACCTGCATCTCCTTGAATTCTTCGGTATCCATGTAGGAGGAGTGCGGATCCAGGGATTCGAGCATGCCGTTGATCGCCCCCTTAATCAGATCGGGCTCGGCGACATCGTCGACGTAGTTCTCTTGCACAACCTGCAAAATCTCAGAGAACTTGGCCAAGGCGGCGAAGGGGCTGCTCGCATGAGGCACCGCCCGCGCCTCGTGTCCCTCCAGCATTTGCAGGGCCAGCCCTCCGACGATCAGGGCGACGGGGAAGATCAAAAAGCGGCGGGAGAACAAACGGCGTTTCATGGACCCTCCGGGTCAACCTCGCCATGCCATGGCATGACGGGAGAACGAATCATTGATAAGTCTGAAAGAAAACCGCCCGGCACCCCGAAGGGATTACGAGGCGGAGCGGCACCAAGATCGGGGATCGATGGCTTTTTGGTTGTGACGCAGTTCGAAATACAGGCGGGGCGGCCCCAGGGAGCCGGTCCGTCCCACCCGGCCGATCACATCCCCGGCATGGACTGGAACCCCTTTTTCGACGAGCAAATCTTGCTGGTGGGCGTAGAGGCTATAGTAGCCGTCGCCGTGATCGAGGAGCAACAGTAGCCCAAAGCCGGAAACCCAGTCGGCAAAAAGGACTTTTCCATCGGCCACCGCCCGCACCTCGCTGCCGGTGGCCGCCTCGACATAGAGCCCCTCAAGCAGCGATTCGCGATCCTCGACCACCTTGCCCTGAACCGGCCAGATTAGCTTGCCCTTGAGTTTGGCAAAGGCCCCCGGCGGTATGTTGAGCGCCCCTTGAGACCGGGCCAACCGGTCGAGTTCCTTTTGCAATCCGGCCCGTTGGTTCTTTAAAGAGGTCACCGCCTCACGGCGGATCGAGGCGTCCCGTTTGAGCCGGTCGAGCAACTTGCGCAGGTTGACCGAGGCGTGTTCCAGCTCCCGACTTTGCGTTTCAAGGTGTTGCACCGCCTCGGCGACCCTTTGTTCACGAGCCGCCACCTGCTCCCGCACGATCCGAATCGCCTCGGCCTGGGTTTCGATGACAGCGACCTTCTCTTTTTGGGCGGCGGTAAGCCGTCCGATGCCGTGCAGCCAAGCCCTGGTTTCGGCGGGCGATTCGCCGCTCAGCCAGAGCCGCAGCAGTCCCCCCTCCCCCATCCGCTGCCCCAGTCGCAGGGCAGCTCGCATTTCGTCGATCAGCTTGGCTTGATCGCGCTCCAGCGTTTGCAGCCGCTCCTTCGTGGCACGCAGATCGGACCGCAGGGCGGTGAGCTCTTCGCTTTTGAGCCGTTGCTGGCGGCGCAGATCGGCCACTTGGCGATCCTGAGCGTCGAGGTCGGCCAGCACCTTCTTGCGCTGCTGCTCCGCTTCGCCAATGGCGGCCTGGTGGGCCTGAATTTCGGCATCGAGCTCCTGGATTTTGGCTTTACTGGGGGGGGCGGCGGCGCAGGTGGCCGCCAGGGTGGCCCCAAACAGGGCCCCCAGCACCACCCCCCCTGTAAGCCGCCCCCCCCGGAAACCCATGGCTCAGCCCACCGCCGGTTGCAGCAGCGAGCGCCCGGTCATCTCTTCAGGCTTGGGCAGTCCGAGCAGATCGAGCAGGGTGGGGGCGATGTCGGCCAGCTTGCCCTCGTCGTCCGCCACCGCAAATCCGGGGCGGCTGCCGATGTAATAACAAGGGACATGGTTGCAGGTGTGGGCGGTTTGAGGCTGATGCGACACCGGGTCGCTCATCTGCTCGGCGTTGCCGTGATCGGCGGTGATGAGCACCTCCCCCCCCAGAGCCCTCACCTTCTCGACGATGCGACCGACGCAGGCATCGACCGTCTGAACCGCCTGTACCGCCGCCGCGAAGATTCCGGTGTGGCCGACCATGTCGGTGTTGGCGAAGTTGAGGATCACCACCTGGGGCGGCTCGGGTGCTTCGAAGCGAGCCAGCAGCTTGTCGGTCACCTCGACCGCACTCATGGCCGGTTGCAGGTCGTAGGTCTTCACCTTGGGGGAGAGCACCAAAATCCGCTCTTCAAGGGGGAAGGGCTCCTCTCTGCCGCCGTTGAAGAAAAAGGTGACGTGGGCGTATTTCTCGGTCTCGGCGGTGTGCAACTGCCGGATGCCGTGCCGGGCCAGCTCCTCGGCGAGGATCCGCCGGGGGGCATCGGGGGGGTAGGCGATGGGCAGGTCGAAGGTCTCGTCGTATTCGGTCAGACAGACCACCTCGATGTGGGGAAAGCGGGCCCGCTTGAAGCCATCGAAGGCGGGATTGGCCAGCGCCCGCACGATCTGCCGCGCCCGATCGGAGCGGAAGTTGAGAAAGAGCATCCCGTCGTGGTCCTCGATACGCGAACGAGGGACTTCGTCCGCATCGACCATGACCCGGGGCTCGACGAACTCGTCGTTTTCGCCGCAGGCGTAGGCATCTGCGAGCGCCGCCAGCGCACTTGGGAAGGGCTTGCCCTCGCCGTTGACCAGCAGGTCATAGGCGGTGCGGATCCGCTCCCAGCGCTGGTCGCGGTCCATGGCGTAGAAGCGCCCCACAATCGAGGCGATGGGGGGCAACCCTTTGTCGCCGAGTGCCGCCTCCAACTGCTCGATGTACCTCTGGGCGCTGCGCGGCGGGGTGTCGCGACCATCGAGGATGGCGTGGACCTGCACCTTGTGTTGCCCCAGGCGGCGGGCCAACTCGCAGGCGGCGACGATGTGGTCGATGTGGGAATGGACCCCACCGTCGGAGAGCAGCCCCAACAGATGCAGGGTACTTCCCAGCTTTTTCGTGCGCTCCACCGCCTGCACCAGCATCCGGTTTTCGAAGAAATCGCCCTGCTCAATGGCGAGGTTGATGCGGGTGAAGTCTTGGTAAACCACCCGCCCCGCCCCCAGGTTGAGGTGCCCCACCTCGGAGTTGCCCATCTGCCCCTCGGGCAGCCCCACCGCCAGACCCGAGGCCTGGATGGTGGTGAAGGGAAATTGGGCGCGGTAACGGTCGAGGTTGGGGGTGCCGGCACGGGTGACGGCGTTGTCATCGGCATCGGGCCGCTCGCCCCAGCCATCCATGACGATCAGGACGACGGGGGAAACCTGCAATTCGGGTCGGCTCATAGAGGACTCGTAGGGTTTTGAAGGAGATGGATCGGTACAACGAGGGGGAGGATACACCGGGGGCCAGGATGGTTCATCCGCCAGATGCCCCCCCTTTTTGCAAAGGGGGGGGTCGTTGACCCCCTCATCCCCGCCCATACCGCATCTGCACCAACCCCGAATCGAACCCCTCGACCCCCAGCAGCTTGAAATCGCGCCGAATCCCCGTCGGGGGGAAGAGGGGGATCCCCTCGCCCAGCACGATGGGGTGGATGGAGATCACCATCTCGTCGATCAGGTCGGCTTTGTGGAAGTCGGCCACCAGTTTGCCCCCGCCCCCGAGCCAGATGTGTTTGCCGGGCTGGCTTTTGAGCCGTTGCACCACAGAAGCGGGGGGCTCACGGGTAAAACGCACCCCATTGCCCCCCCCGTGAAAGGTGTGCGAAAACACCAGCGTCTGGACCCCATCGAAGGGCCAATCGCCGAAGCCGAGGATGTCTTCGTAGGTGATCCGCCCCATCAAAATAGTGTCGATCCCCTTGTAGAACTCGGTGTAGCCGTAGTCCTGATCGTTGAAGAGCCAGTCGAGCTGGCGCTGGGGACCGGCGATGAAACCGTCCAGGCTGGTGGCGATGTAAAGGATGACCTTGCGCATGGGGGCTCCGGGCATGAACGGGGGGGGCGGGGGATGCGCTGCGCTTATCCACCTTACCGACCTTACCGCAAAGGGTCGTGGGGTGGATAAGCGTGCATCCACCTTTTCTCCTACACCTCGATCTTGTAATTCAAGGCGATCTCGTCGCCGTGCATCCCCCGAAACCCCCAATTGTGGGCCGGAGCCTCTTGGATACAGATCTCAAGATCGACCGGAGCAATCCCCAAGTCGGCCTGACAACGCTCGAAGAGCAACCGGATCAGACGTTTTTTCGCCGCCACCGAGCGCCCCTCGATCATCGTGATTTCGACGATGGTGTAGGCCTCGCTACGCCCGCCAGGCATGTAGAAGTCTTCGGGATCGAGGGGGAAGAAGCGGTGGGCCCGTTTGTCGCGGGGGAACGACAGCGCCAGGCAAACGCAGTCGTGTAGGGTGTCGGACAGACGAGCTTTGATCGGATCGAGATGGGATCTCAATCCGTAGATTTTGACTTGGGACATAACCATGACCTTTTGAAACACGGGAACGCAGAAACGGCAACGGACAAGGGGAGTCCCTTGCGCCATCGGCCGCTGAGCGGTTCTTGGTGTTTGCGGGGGGTCGTCATGGTTTGTGCTCCCGTAGGAGGCCCGTCATCGGGCCGATGCCTTTTGGTACGAAGGAGCAAAGGCTATCGCGGCGAGGGCGCCGCTCCTACCAAAACCAACCCTTCCACTACCGCCCCCCCCCGAATTTCCAAAAAAAAGGGGGGCCATGTGGCCCCCCTTGGGTGTGAAAAGACGATGGCATCGGCAACGGCCTGTCCGCCGTCGAGCCCCCCAACTGGACTTACAGATTGCGCTCCCCCTGCAAGCCATCGGCTCCGCTTGGGCTGCCGAGACCGTCCAAGCCGCCCGAACCGGGAGTGCCGATGAAAAAGAGATTGCCCGTAAGGGTGGGGGACGACCCCGGCTGCATGTAGATGCCGAAGGAGTTGCCGCCGCCTCCCCCCCCACCGCTGCCGCCATCTCCCCCCTTGCCGCCGCCACCCCCAACACACGCCGTTAATGAAAGAAGCGAAAGCAGAAATAGAATTATTTTGCAACCACGATCATCTAATTCGCCCTCATGTAGCGTTGTGCCAACACCAAGAAAAAAACATGAGTTGGAGAATAAATTTTGCGCCTTTGTAGGCTCAATAGATCGAGGTCACAGGGGGGGATTGTTGCGCGATACGGATATTCGGCGCGGTTCATGGCTATCGGGAGGCAGTAAAAAATACTGCGCCGATGGGAACTTGAGATGTAAACGCAGAGGCTGCAACCAACCGGACCTTCATCACCGGGCAAAGAAATAAAAGTACAATCCATTGTAATAAACATGCAGCATTACTGGGGTGGACCCCACTCCTTGGACAGTTTGGGGGCGAAAATTTGTAAACGGTTAGTGGCGGTGGGTGGTTCCGCCGTGGGTTTGATGGACCTGTTCTGGGGTCTTGCCGCCGAGGGCACTGTGGGGGCGCTCGGTGTTGTAAAACCGGAAGTAGCGGTCGAGCCCCTGGTGCAGCGCCACCCCATCGGCATGGTCGTACAGGTAGATCTCTTCGTACTTCACCGTGCGCCACAAACGTTCGATGAAGACGTTGTCCAGCGCCCGGCCCCGTCCGTCCATGCTGATGAGAATCTGTTG